>NZ_JBHURV010000058.1:0-46751 GCF_042673865.1 Streptomyces sp. NPDC056987 | reverse complement strand
CGCACCCGATCCACCGGCAACTCCAACACACCCAAACCAGCCAACTTCCCCCGCCAATACTCAAGCTGCCCCTCCAACACCACACCCCCCAAACGTTCACGCTGCCACACCGCAAAGTCCGGATACTGCACCGGAAGAGCAGCAAGCACCGCACCCACACCACGCACCGCCGCCCCATACAACTCACTCAACTCACGCGTCACCACACCCATCGACCACCCATCCGTCACGATGTGATGCATCGACAGAACCAGCACGTGATCGTTGTCTTCGATCTCGGCGAGCAGCACCCTGACCAGTGGCCCTGTCGTCAGGTCGAAGGGTGCGGCGGCCTCGGCCCGGAGAAGGGCGTCCAGTTCTTCCGGGGTGCTGGTGACGACACGGCGTACCGGCACGTCCACGGAGTCGTGCACCACCTGCACGCCACGACCCGCGACGGAGTCGAATGTCGTACGCAGCGCTTCATGCCGCGCGACCAGTCCCGCTATCGCGGTTTGCAGGGCGGGGAGATCGACGGCTCCGGTGAGCCGAAGGCCTCCCGTGATGTTGTACTCCACTCCGCCGGGCGTGAAGTTCTCCAGGAACCAGAGGCGTTCCTGGGCGAAGGACAGGGGCAGATAGCCGTCCCGGGCCGCCGGCTCGATGGCCGACCCGATGGCCGTCTCCGCGACCTCGTCACGGGTGGTGATCTCCTCGGCGAGCCGGGCGACGGTGGGGTGGTCGAAGAGTGCGCGCGGCGACAGCCCGGCCCCCAGCGCGGCCCGGATACGGGACACCACCTTCAGGCTGGAGATGGAATCCCCGCCCAGCTCGAAGAAGTCGTCCTCCACCCCCACCCGCTCCACACCAAGAACCTCAGCCCACACCTCGGCCACCGCCCGCTCCGCCTCGGTACGCGGAGCGACATACTCGTCCCCCGCCTCGAAAACGGGCTCCGGCAACGCACGCCGGTCCACCTTCCCGTTGACCGTCAACGGCAACGCCTCCAACACCACAAAGGCCGTCGGCACCATGTACTCGGGCAAGAGGGCCGCCGTGTGCTCACGTACGGCGGAGAGATCGACATCGTCGGTCGCACCCGACGGTACGAGATAGCCCACCAGGCGCTTCACACCCGGCCGGTCCTCCCGCGCCACCACCGCAGCCACACCCACCGCAGCGTGCCGGACCAGCACCGCCTCGATCTCCCCCACCTCGATACGGAACCCCCGCACCTTCACCTGACCATCACCCCGGCCCAGGAAATCCAACCGCCCATCCCCACGCCACCGCACCACATCACCCGTCCGGTACAACCGCCCACCCGAACCGAACGGATCCGCCACAAACCGCTCCGCCGTCAAACCACCCTGACCGTCATACCCCCGCGCCAGCCCGGTGCCACCCAAATACAACTCACCCGGCACCCCCACACCCACCGGCCGCAACACACCATCCAGCACATAACCCCGCGTGTTATCCATCACCCGGCCCAACGGAACCGAACCACCCACCACATCCCCCACACCCACCGGACCACACACAGCGAACGTCGTCGACTCCGTCGGACCGTACCCATTCACCAGCACCGTCCCCGCGCAGGCGGCCAGCATCCGCTCCGCCGCGACCGCGGGAACAGCATCACCACCCGTCCACACCTCACGGAGCCCCGCAAAACACCCCGCATCCTCCTCCACCAACACCCCGAACAACGCCGCCGTCACCCACAACCCCGTCACCCCACACCCCACCGCACCCCGCACCACACCCACCGACAACTCAGCCTCAGCCACCACCACCGTCCCACCATTCAGCAACGGCACCCACACCTCATACGTCGCCGCATCAAACGAATGCGGAGAGTGGAACAGCACGCGCTCATGCGCACCCGACGACCAACGGGAATCAGCAGCCAACGCCACCACATCCCCATGCGTCACACCCACCCCCTTCGGCACCCCCGACGACCCCGACGTAAACATCACATACGCCAGCCCAGCGGCCCGTACCGCATCCGGTAGCCGCACCTCACCCGCCGGTTCCGCGTCCACCTCCGCCACCGGTACGCCGGCGACCGCGGCCCGTGCCCTCAGGGCCGGGTCCGTCAGGATCAGGGCCGCGCCGCTCTGCCCCACCACCTGGCGTATCCGCTCATCCGGATACCCGGGGAACAGCGGAACGTACGCACCGCCTGCCTTCAGCACGGCGAGCATCGCCACCACCACGTCCACCGAGCGCTCCAGCAGCAGGGCCACCCTGCTCTCCACGCCGCTGCCCGCGCCCACGCCCGCGTACGCACTCATGCCCGCGCTCATACCCGTACCCGCACCAACGCCTCGTTCGACGAGCACCCGCGCCAGCCGGCTGGACCGCTCGTCCAACTCTGCGTAGGTCAGTTTGGCTTCGCCGCACTCGACGGCCACGTCGCCCGGTGCGAGGGCCACCCGCTCGGCGAAGGTGCTCACCACCGTGCGAGGGGAAGGAGCCTCCTCGACCGTGCCGCTCCACTTCTGGATCACCCGCTGCCACTCCGTGTCCGGGAGGAGCGAGAGCCCGCCCAGAGGTGCATCCGCGTCCTCGGTCAGAGTGGTGACGGCCTGGTTCAGTCGGCCCGCGAGGAGTTCGACCGTACCGGCGTCGAAGAGGGCGGGATCGTATGCGAGCACCATGTCCAGTTGGTCGCCCATCGCCGAAGCCACCAGCGTCAGGGCGTAGTTCGTCGACTCGACGGCCTGTACGCCCCTGACGCTCAGCCCGTGGCGTGCGGCGGACTCCGTGTCGACCGGGTAGTTCTCGAAGACCACCAGGCTGTCGAAGAGCGAGACCCCGGGCTGCACGCCCGAGTCGATGTCCGTGAGGGCCACGTACTCGTACTGCCGCGCCTCGGCCATGTCCGCCTGTACCTCACCGAGCCAACGGGCGGTAGGCAGCTCGGCGTTGACCTTCACGCGCACCGGCAGCGTGTTGATGAAGAGGCCGAGGATGTCCTCGGCTCCCGGCAGATCCGTCGGCCGGCCGGAGACCGTCGTACCGAACACCACGTCGGACGTGCCCGCGTACGGGGCGAGGACCAGTGCCCAGGCACCCTGCACCACCGCGTTCACCGTGAGGCGGTGCCGGCGTACGAAGGCGCTCACGCGCGCAGCCACCGCCGGTTCCACCGGCACCCGCACCCGTGCGCTCGACTGCCCACGCCGGGCCTGCTCGGGCGCGCGGTCGTACGGCAGTTGCACCGGATCGCCGAACCCGGCGAGCGCCGCCCGCCAGTAGTCCTGACCGGCCTTCTGGTCCTGACCGGCCAGCCAGCGCACGTAGTCACCGAACGATCCACGCGCGACCGGGGCCGCTTCCAGGGCTCCGCCGAGCGCCGCGTACTCGGCCACCACGTCGGAGAGCAGTGCCGCGTTGCTCCAGCCGTCGAGCAGCAGGTGGTGGAAGGTCCACACCACGCGAACGTCCTGGGGCGAGAGCCGCGCGAGTGCCACCCGCAGCAGGGGGCCCGCTGTCAGGTCGACCCCCCGGGCCCTGTCCTCGACCAGTAGGTCCGCCAGCAGCTGATCCTGTTCGGTCTCGCTCGCGTCCGACCAGTCCAGGGTCCTGACCGGGAGTTCTGCCTGACGGTGCACCACCTGTACGGGGTCGGGCACACCTTCCCAGACGAGGGATACGCGCAGCGCGTCCGAGC
This sequence comes from Streptomyces sp. NPDC056987, assembly GCF_042673865.1. Taxonomy (NCBI): domain Bacteria; kingdom Bacillati; phylum Actinomycetota; class Actinomycetes; order Kitasatosporales; family Streptomycetaceae; genus Streptomyces; species Streptomyces sp. NPDC056987. The sequence continues at coordinate 43,087 of NZ_JBHURV010000058.1, read as the reverse complement.
GCTCGATCACGCGCTGCCAGGCACGGGTCAGCCGTTCGAGATCGCTGACGCCTTCCAGAGTGAAGGCCAGCTGCTCCAGGTAGGCGGCGGAGTCGGGCTCGGCCAAGGCGTGGAAGAGCATGCCGGACTGGAGGGGCGTCAGCGGGTAGATGTCCTCAACCGCGTTTCCGTCCCCGGCGATCCGGTCCACCTCGTCCTGCGTGAGGCGGACCAGGGGGAAGTCCGAGGGGGTGCAGCCGCCGGCGTCCGGCCGGGCGCAGTGCTCGGCGAACGCCACCAGCTCCGCCGCGAATCCCTCCGCCACACTCCGGACGGTCTCCTCGCGGTGGGTGACGTCGGAGTAGAACCAGGAGAACACCAGCCGGCCGTCCTGCACCGCGCCCACGACGTCGAGCAGATGCGGCCGGAACTCGGCGGGGGCATGGTCGGCGCCCTCCGTGGGGAGGGCCTCCCTGAGCAGGCCGCCCTCCGTACCGTCGCCGGACACATCGAACTGACCGTGGTAGTTGAAGCTGATCTGCGGGTCCAGGGCGGCCAGGGCACCGACCGGTGCGTCGCCCAGGTAGCGCAGCGCGCCGTAGCCGACACCCCGGTGGGGAACGGCCCGCAGCTGCTCCTTCACACTCTTGATCGTGGCGGCCCAGTCGTCGGCCTCCGGTGCGTCGGAGCAGTCCTCGCCCCCGGGAAGCGGGGGAAGCGTGAGGGCGACCGGGTAGATGGAGGTGAACCAGCCGACGGTACGGGTCAGATCCGTGTCGTCGAAGATCTCCTCCCGGCCGTGCCCCTCCAGGTTGACCGCGACCCGGTCATGCCCGGTCCACGTACGCAGCGCACGGGCGAGGGCGGCCAGCAGGACGTCGTTCGCCTGGGTGCGGTAGACGGCAGGGACCCGGTGGAGCAGGGCCTCGGTGTGTTCCGGTGTGAGCGCCACGGAAACGGCGCGCTGCGAAGCGACAGTGTTACGTCCGTCGGGAAGATCGCCGGGGAGCCGGGTCGTCGCGCCGTCCGTGACCGCCTGCCAGTACGGAATCTGGTCGTCGAAGCCGCCGGCGGCCGTGTGCTCGGCGAGCCGCGCCGCCCACTGCCGTACGGACGTGCCCTTGGGACCGAGATCAGGCTGCCGACCGGCCACGATCTGGTCGTACGCCGTCGACAGGTCCTCCATCAGGACACGCAGCGACACTCCGTCCATGACCAGGTGATGCGCGATCACGGCGAGCCGGGCAGGTCGGTCGGAGCCCCCCGAACCGTGCCTGCCGAGGACGAACCGGATCAGGGGCCCCTGGGCGAGATCGAGTCCGCACTGCGCGTCGACGACGGCACTGTGCCAGCGCGCGTCCGCGTCGGCCGCCGGCTGCGGCGGTTCCGCAAGCTCGGGCGAGTCCGTCAGGTCGTGGACCTCCAGCACGGACTCCACCCGCAGAGCATCCCCGTAGACGGCATTCCTGGTGCCGTCGACGGTTGACGGCGCTCCGAAGGTCATGCGCAGTGCGTCGTGGTGGGCGAGTACAGCGGCGAGCGCGGCGCGTAGCGCGCCCTCGTCGTAGCCGGGCGCGAGAGCGACCGCGACGGAGAGGTTGAAGTGCCCGGGCGCCACAGGATGGGTCTCGAAGAACCACTCGTGTGCGGGCAGGGTGAGCACCGCTCCCGACAGTGCGCCCTGCTCGGCAAGGGTCTCCGTGTCGCCGTCGGAGGGCTGGACCGCCAGCGCAAGTGCGGAGATGGTGGGGTGGAGGAAGACGTCGCGGGAGGAGAGGGCGAGTCCGGCGCGGCGGGCGCGGGAGACGACCTGGAGGCTGATGATGGAGTCACCGCCGAGGTCGAAGAAGTTGTCCTCGGTTCCTATTCGTTCCAGCCCGAGGACTTCGGCCCAGACCTCGCACAGCACGCGTTCGGCCTCGTTGCGCGGCGCGACGAAAGCCGTTCCCTGGGCCTCGAATTCGGGTGCGGGCAGCGCACGCCGGTCCAGCTTCCCGTTCGCGTTCAACGGCAGCGCGCCCAGGACCACGAAGGCGGCCGGGACCATGTACTCCGGCAGCGCGGACGCGACATGCGCACGCACGGCAGCGATGTCCACGTCCCCCGCGCGCTCGGCCACCACATAGGCGGCCAGCCGCTTCACCCCCGGCACATCCTCCCGCGCGACCACCGCCGCACGGGCCACCCCCGGATGAGCCGACAGTACGGACTCGATCTCACCCAGCTCGATACGGAAACCCCGCACCTTGACCTGGTCATCCCCACGCCCCGCATACTCCAACGACCCATCCACATGCCACCGCACCACATCACCCGTACGGTACAAACGCCCACCCGAACGGAAAGGATCAGCAACAAAACGCCCAGCCGTCAGACCCGGACGCCCGAGATACCCCCGCGCCAAACCACCCCCCAGATACAACTCACCCCACACACCAACCGGAACCGGAACCAACCCACCACTCAGCACATACGTCGCCTTACCGGCCACCGCACGCCCGATCGGCACCACCGGACCCTCAACATCCTGATCACGGTCCGAGAACCAGCCCGTCGCATAAACGGTCGCCTCGGTGGGGCCGTAGATGTTGGCCACCACAGCACCCGGGATCGCCTGCCTGGTCTGCTCCAGCAACCCCGCCGGGAACGCCTCACCCGCCAGCACCACCAGACCAGCAGACACCTCCGTCCCCTGACCCAGCACTCCCGCGAACGCCGACGGCACCGCCGACACCAGCGAACCCGACCAGCCTTCCCCCTCTGTCAGAGCCAGCACATCCCGGACGACCTCCACCGTCCCACCCGCAGCCAACGTCCCGAACAACTCGAACACCGAAACATCGAAGTTCAACGACGTCGAGAACAACGTCCGCGCAAACCTCTCCACCCCCAGACCCACCGCCCACTCCACCAACCCCGCCATCGCCCCGTGCGACACCACCACACCCTTCGGACGCCCCGTCGAACCCGACGTATAAATCACATACGCCGCAGACAACAATGAAACGGGGACGGGAACCGGCACCGGCACCGGCACCGGCACCGGCACATCCACCACATCCAGAAGACCCGCCAGCATCCCCTCGTCCACCACCACCCGCACACCACTGTCCGCCTTCATGAACTCCAGACGATCCACCGGATAACCCGGATCCAACGGCACATACGCACCACCCGCCCACAACACACCCAACACCCCCACCACCAAATCCACCGACCGCCCCAAACACACACCCACCCGCGACTCCACACCCACACCCAAACCACCCAAATGCCCCGCCAACCTCCCCGCCCGAACCCCCAACTCCCCATACGTCAAAACCTCACCACCACCGATCACCGCAACCGCATCCGGCGACTCCACCATCCGCTCCCGAATGACAGCCATCACCGAACGGTCCGACACCCCCTCCCCAGAACCCGCCCACCCCATCAACAACCGCTCAAGCTCCCCCGCATCCAACATCCCCAACCGCGCCAACGGCACCGAAGGCTCCACCACCACCCGCTCCGCCAACGCCACCCAATGCCGACACAACCGCTCCACCGTCGCCACATCGAACAGATCCGTATTGAACTCCGCGACACCGACGAGTCCGCCGTCCCCGCCCTCTTGGAAATGCAGACCGAACTCGAACTGGGCTGCGGTACGCGGGACTTCGTACTCCGAGACTTTCAGCCCGGGCAGCTCGAAGGCGCCGACCGGCGTGTTCTGGAGCGTCATCATCACCTGGACGAGCGGGGTCCGGCTGGTGTCCCGCTCCGGGGACAGCTCCTCGATCAGCCGGCTGAAGGGCACGTCCTGATGGGCGAAGGCATCGAGTGTGGTGTCCCGTATGTCCGTGAGCAGCTCGCCGAACGAGCGCGCCTCGTCGATCCGGGACCGCAGTACGAGCGTATTGACGAAGAAGCCGACCAGTCCCTCAAGTTCGGCTCGCTCACGGCCGGAGACCGCGGTTCCCACCGCGATGTCGCGCCGACCGCTGTAGCGGGAGAGGAGAAGCTGCGTCACTGCCAGCAGCCCCATGAAGAGGCTCGCGCCCCGAGGATGTCCGAACGCCGTGAGCCGTTCCGTCAGCTCCGCAGGAACCGAGAAGACATGCGTGTCCCCTGATGCCGTCCTGACCAGGGGGCGCGGCCTGTCGGTAGGCAGTTCCAGCGGCTCCAGTCCCTCCAACTGGGAGCGCCAGTAGCCGATCTGGGCATCCAGCGCATCCCCGCCCAGGCGCTCGCGCTGCCACACCGCGTAGTCCGGGTACTGCACCGGAAGGTCGGCGAGCGCCGCGTCCTCGCCACATACGGCCGCCGCGTACAGATCGCTCAGCTCACGGGTGATCACACCCATGGACCAGCCGTCGGTGACGATGTGATGCATCGAAATGGTAAGGACGTGCTCGTCCGGGGCGAGCCGTACGAGCAGTACGCGCACGAGAGGGCCGGTGCGGAGGTCGAACGGTGTGACGGCCTCGGTCCGCAGCTCCGTATCGAGCCCGGACGGGTCACTCACGGCGACCGTGCGTACGGGCACGTCGAAGGCGTCGTGCACGACCTGGACCCCGCGGCCGTCCACCGAGTCGAATGTCGTACGGAGCGACTCGTGCCGGGCGACCAGGCCCACGAATGCGCTTCGGAGCGCGGCCTCGTCGAGCACGCCGGCCAGCCGGAGCGCGCCGACGATGTTGTACTCGATCGCGCCCGGAGTGAAGTTCTCCAGGAACCAGAGCCGCTCCTGGGTGAGGGACATCGGAAGCTGCCCACCCCGGGCCACCGGTACGACCGCGCCCGGGTCGGCCGGACCCGTTGCCGCAGGTCCGCTCGGCTCCGCCTCCGTCAGAGCGGCGAGCCGGGCGACCGTGGGGTGGTCAAAGAGCGCGCGCGGCGAGAGCCCCGCCCCCAGCGCGGCCCGGATACGGGACACCACCTTCAGGCTGGAGATGGAGTCCCCGCCCAGCGCGAAGAAGTCGTCCTCCACCCCCACCCGCTCCACGCCAAGTACCTCAGCCCACACCGCGGCAAGAGTCCTCTCCGCCTCGGTGCGCGGAGCGACATACTCGTCCCCCGCCTCGAAAACGGGCTCCGGCAACGCACGCCGGTCCACCTTCCCGTTGACCGTCAACGGCAACGCCCCCAACACCACAAACGCCGACGGCACCATGTACTCCGGCAACAGACCCGCCACGTACTCCCCCAGCCCCACCACATCCAGATCCCCGTCAGCAACCACATACGCCACCAACCGCTTCACACCCGGCCGGTCCTCACGCGCCACCACCGCAGCCACACCGACCGACCCATGCCGGACCAGCACCGCCTCGATCTCCCCCACCTCGATACGGAACCCCCGCACCTTCACCTGACCATCACCCCGGCCCAGGAAATCCAACCGCCCATCCCCACGCCACCGCACCACATCACCCGTCCGGTACAACCGCCCACCCGAACCGAACGGATCCGCCACAAACCGCTCCGCCGTCAAACCACCCTGACCGTCATAACCCCGCGCAAGCCCCGCACCACCCAAATACAACTCACCCGGCACCCCCACACCCACCGGACGCAACACACCATCCAGCACATAACCCCGCGTACCATCCATCACCCGGCCCAACGGAACCGAACCACCCACCACATCCCCCACACCCACCGGACCACACACAGCGAACGTCGTCGACTCCGTCGGACCATACCCATTCACCAGCACCGTCCCCGCGCAGGCGGCCAGCATCCGCTCCGCCGCCACCACCGGCACAGCATCACCACCCGTCCACACCTCCCGAAGACCCGCAAAACACCCCGCATCCTCCTCCACCAACACCCCGAACAACGCCGCCGTCACCCACAACCCCGTCACCCCACACCCCACCGCACCCCGCACCACACCCACCGACAACTCAGCCTCAGCCACCACCACCGTCCCACCATTCAGCAACGGCACCCACACCTCATACGTCGCCGCATCGAACGAATGCGGCGAATGGAACAACACGCGCTCATGCGCACCCGACGACCAACGGGAATCAGCGGCCAACGCCACCACATCCCCATGCGTCACCCCCACACCCTTCGGCACCCCCGACGACCCCGACGTAAACATCACATACGCCAAAGACTCCGACGACAGCCGACCGGACAGCGTCTCCCGCCCCCGCTCAGGCGTTTCCCGACCCGCCGGCTCCATGGCGACCTGAACCGTCGCCACGCCACCGATCGTGTCCACACGCCGGTCGGTCAGTACCAGCAGAGCGCCGCTCCGCTCCACGACGTCACGCAGTCGCTCCTCCGGATATCCCGCATGCAACGGAACGTACGCACCGCCCGCCTTCAGCACCGCGAGCATCGCCACCACCACGTCGACCGACCGCTCCAGCAGCAGTCCCACGCGGGAGCCCCCTAGGACGCCGTGCGCCGCGAGTACCCGCGCAAGCGCCTCCGCTCGGACGTCCAACTCGGCGTACGTGAGCGAGACTTCGCCGCACTCGACGGCGACCGCTTCCGGCCCGGCGGTGACCCGCCCGGCGAACGCCTCGGGAATGGACACGCACGGGGCCTCTCCCGGCCCGCGGCTCCACTCGTCGAGCACCTGCGCCCGCTCGGCCGCGCTCAGCAGGTCCACTTCCCCGACCGGCGCCTCGGCGTGCTCGATCAGGCGCGTGACCGCGGTGGAGAGCTGGGCCGACAGGCGTTCCGCCGTCGCGAGGTCGAAGAGCGCCGGATCGTAGGCAAGTGTCATGTCCAGCCCGTCACCGACGGCCGCGGCGATCAGCGTCAGGGCATAGTTGGTCGACTCGATGGCCTCTGCCCCGCGGATGCCGATGCCGTGCCGCTCCGCGGCGGCCTCGTCCACGGGGTAGTTCTCGAAGACCACCAGGCTGTCGAAGAGCGAGGCACCGGCCGGCACGTCCGTGTCGATGTCCGACAGCGCCACGTACTCGTACCGGCGCGACTCTGCCTGTGTGTCCTGGACTTGTCGCAGCCAGTCCGCGACCGACTGCCCGGGGGCGGCCGTGACACGGACGGGGAGGGTGTTGATGAAGAGGCCGAGGATGTCCTCGGCGCCCGGCAGATCCGCCGGGCGGCCGGAGACCGTCGTACCGAACACCACGTCCGACGATCCCGCGTACTGCGCGAGCACCAGTGCCCACGCCCCTTGGACCAGGGCGTTGGCGGTGATCCGGTGGCGGCGTACGAAGCCGCTCACCCGGGCGGACACCGGCTGCTCCAGGGTCACCGGGACCCGCGCGCTCGACTGTCCACGCCGCGCCTGCTCGGGCACCCGGTCGTACGGCAGCGGCACCGGCTCCTCGAAGCCGGCCAGCACGCCACGCCAGTAGTCGCCGCCCGCCGCCCGGTCCTGTTCCATGAGCCACCGCACATAGTCGCCGAACGCGCCCCGAGAGACGGGAGGTTCGGCTGCGGTTCCGTCGAGGACCGCGTACTCGGCCAGCACGTCCGAGAGGAACGCGGAGGTGCTCCAGCCGTCGAGGAGAAGGTGATGGAAGGTCCACACCACCCGGACCGTGCCGTCCGAGGTACGGGCCAGGGCGACCCGCATCAGTGGGGCGGAGGTCAGCTCGATACCGCGGGCGCGGTCCGTCCGGAGGAAGTCCTTGAGCAGTGCTTCCTGTTGGGCGTCGTCGGCGCCGGTCCAGTCCAGGTGGAGCATGGGCACGGTGACCCGGCGATGGACCACCTGAACCGGCTCGCCGATCGCCTCCCACACCAGTGACACACGCAGGGCGTCCGAGCGGTCCACGGTCCGCTGCCAGGCACGCGCCAGCCGGTCGGAGTCCGTGACCCCGTCCAGAGTGAAGGCGAACTGCTCGACGTACGCGGGAGAATCGGGCTCGGCCAGCGCATGGAAGAGCATGCCCGACTGGAGGGGCGTCAGGGGATAGACGTCCTCGACGTCCTGAGCGGCGCGACCGTTGCCGCGTACGATCCGGTCCACCTCGGTCTGTGTCAGCCGCGCCAAGGGGAAGTCCGACGGCGAGCAGCCGCCCGCCTCCGGCTCGGCGCAGTGTGTCACGAAGGCGGTGAGCTGGGCGGCGAAGTCGTCCACCAGGGCCTGGACGGTCTCCTCGCGGTGCAGCCCGGCCGAGTAGTGCCACGAGAAGACGAGCCGGCCGTCGAGGAGTCCTGCCGTGATGTCGAGGAGGTGGGGACGGTTCTCCCGAGTGCTGTGCTCTCCCCCGGGGTTCAGGGTGGCCGACCGGTACCAGTCGTCCGTGCCACCGCCCGCCGCCATGTCGAGTCGGCCGAGGTAGTTGAAGCTGATCAGGGGATGGGCGTGCTCGGCGAAGACATCGCCCAGATAGCGCAGCGCTCCGTACCCCACACCCCGGTCGGGAACGGCGCGCAGCTGCTCCTTCACCGACGTGACGGCCGCTCCCCAGTCGTCACCGCCGGGGAGGGCGAGGGCAACGGGGTAGATGGAGGTGAACCAGCCGGCCGTGCGGGTCAGATCGATGTCGTCGAAGATCTCCTCGCGGCCGTGGCCCTCCAGATCGACGGCCGTCCGGTCCTGCCCCGTCCAGGTACGCAGGGTGCGCGCCAGGGCCGTCAGGAGTACGTCGTTGATCTGGGTGCGGTAGACGGCGGGGACCTGCTGGAGGAGGTCTTCCGTCGCCTCCCGTGTGAGTGCGCCGGAGACGACCGCCTGCGCCGCGACGGTGTTGTCGCCGTCCGGACGGTCGAGCGGTACGTCCGTCTCCGCGCCCTCCAGAACGGCGTTCCAGTACGGGATCTGGACGTCGAAGCCACCGGCTGCCGTGTGCGCGGCGAGCCGCGCCGCCCACTGCTGCACGGAGGAGGTCTTCGGCCGCGGAACGGCGGGGGCGCCTGCGACGGCGCGGGCGTAGCCGGACCTCAGGTCTTCGAGGAGGATGCGCCAGGTCACACCGTCCACGAGAAGGTGATGGGCGACGATGAGCATGCGTACGGTCCGTTCAGACCGTTCGGTACGTTCGGTACGGTCCGCGTCGTCGGCGCCTCGCGTGCCCACGAGGACGCGGAACAGCGGTCCGCTGTCCGCCAGGCTGAAACCGGCCTGCGCCGCGTCCTTCAAGCCCTGCCAAGTCACCGTCTGGGCGCAGGCGGCTTCGGCCTCGGCTTCGGCGAGGTCGTGAACCGTCAGGATGCCGTCGATGTCCGCGTCGGGGGCTATCCGTCCCGTCCGGTGTCCGTCCGGCCCTTCCTGCCCTTCCGGCCCTTCTGTGAACGTCATCCGCAGGACGTCGTGCTGAACGAGCAGCCCGCGCACCGCCTCGCGGAGCGCCGGCAGGTCGGTGTCCGCGGGGAGTTCGACCTCCATGGACATGTTGAAGTGGGCGGGGTGGACGGTATGGGTGGCGAAGAACCACTCACGGACAGGTGTCGGGCCCACCTCTCCCGACACCACACCCTGGTCCGCCGACACCGCGGTGGCGGACCCGGTCGCCCCGGCCCCCGCGGCGAGCGCGGAGACGGTCTGGCGGGCGAAGACGTCACGGGAGGAGAGTTCGAAGCCGGCCTGCCGGGCCCGGGAGACGACCTGGATGCTCAGGATCGAATCGCCGCCGAGGGAGAAGAAGTTGTCGTCGACCCCGACGCGTTCCACTCCGAGGATCTCGGTCCAGATCTCCGTCAGGACACGCTCGGCCTCGGTCCGGGGAGCGACATACGCGTCAGCGGGCTCGTCGGAGGGGACGGGAAGCGCCCTGCGGTCGACCTTGCCGCTGGCATTCACCGGCAGCGCGTCCAGCACCACGAAGGCCGAAGGCACCATGTACACCGGCAACCCACGCGCCGCGAAGTCCCGCAGCTCGACCACGTCGACGCCGTTCACGACGACACCGTCCGCTTCGACGCCGTCCGCCGGACCTGCGGCGGGCACGACGTAGGCGACGATCCGCTTCGCCCCCGGACGGTCCTCACGCACCATCACCGAGACCTGGGCCACCGCCTCGTGCCGCCCGACCACCGCCTCGATCTCACCCAACTCGATGCGCAGGCCGCGTACCTTCACCTGATCGTCGCCACGGCCCACGTACTCCAGCTGGCCGTCCTCACGCCAGCGCACCACATCGCCCGTCCGGTACAAGCGGCCTCCCGAACCGAACGGGTCGGCCACGAAACGCCCGGCGGTCAGCCCACCACGCCCGTGATATCCGCGCGCCAGCCCCACGCCCGCCACATACAGCTCGCCGGGCACGCCCACCGGCACCCGACGCAGCCAGCCGTCCAGCACTGCCACCCGCGCGCCACCCACCGGGACACCGATCGGCGGGACCTCCCCCGGCCCCGCACCACCGGGGAGTTCCCCGCTGATCGACGCCGCGATGGTCACCTCCGTCGGGCCGTACGCGTTGAACATCCGGCGCCCCTGCGACCACCGCTCGACCAGCCCCGCGCCCAACGCCTCGCCACCCGACACCAGCGCCTTGAGCGCCGGCAGCTCGCCCGCCGGAACGCTTCCCAGCACCGTCGGCGGCACCAGGGCGTGCGTCACCTCCTCGCCCGCGAGCACGTCGAACAACTCGCGCCCCGCCAGGGCCCGGCCGCCCTCCGGAACGACCAGTGTCCCGCCGCCGCCCAGCGCCATCAGCAGCTCCATCACGGAGGCGTCGAAGCCCGCCGAGGCCAGCTGCAGCACCCTCGACGAGCCATCCAAGCCGAAACGCTCCACGACGGCGGCGACAAAGCCCGCCACGCCCGCGTGCGACACCACCACGCCCTTGGGCACACCTGTCGACCCGGACGTGTAGATCACATACGCGGCGGACAGCAGGGACACCATCGGAACGACACCCGCGCCGAACTCGGGGGCCGCGCCAGGCCCCGTCCCGAAGGCCGGCAGCCCTGCCAGCCACTCCTCCGTCATCACCAGCGTCACCCCGCTGTCCGCCCGCACGAACTCCGACCGCTCCACCGGCCACTCCGGATCCAGCGGCACATACACACCACCCACCCGCACCACCGCCAGCAGCCCCACCAGCCAGTCCACACCCCGCGGCAGGCACACCCCCACCCGCGTCTCCACCCCGACACCCTCGGCCACCAGCCACCCCGCCAGCCACTCCACCCGCCCGGCCAGCTCCCCGTACGACAGGGACGCCCCGCCGCACACCACCGCGGTCCGGTCGGGAGACGACGTCACGCGGGACTCCACCAGGCCCCACAGGGAGACCCCCGCCGCACGGCCGCCTACCCTCGACACTCCCCAGGCGCCCGCCAGCACATCCCGCTCGGCACCCGAGACCAGCCCCACACCGCACAGCCGGCGCCCCGCGCCGACGCCCACGACCACACCGGCCAGCTCCAGCCAGTGCCGGCACAGCCTCTCCACCAGCACACCGTCGAACAGGTCCGTGCTGTATTCGGCCGCCGCGAGCAGCCGGCCGTCCTGCTCGGAGAACGCGAATGTGATGTCGAACTGGGACGCGTCCCTGACCGAGGGGATCGCCTCGGCCCGCAGGCCGGGCAGGTCGAACTCCGCGTGCGGCGTGTTCTGGAGCACGATCATGGCCTGGACCAGCGCGGTCCTGCTGGTGTCACGCTCCGGGGACAGCTCCTCGATCAGCTTGCTGAACGGGACGTCCTGGTGGGCGAAGGCGTCCAGTACGGTCGTACGGACCCGGGAGAGCAGCTCCTCGAAGGTCTCGGACTCGTCGATCTCCGTCCGCAGAACGAGCGTGTTCACGAAGAACCCGACCAGGTCCTCCAGTTCCGGCCGCTCCCGACCCGACACACCTGTTCCGAGGGCGATGTCCGTCCGGCCGCTGTAGCGGGCCAGCAGGAGCTGTGTCACGGCCGTGAGCACCATGAACAGGCTGGCGCCCCGGTCGCGGCCGAGCACCGTCAGACCGCGCGTGAGCTCTGCCGGTACCTCGAAGGTGTGCAGGGCGCCGGCCGATGTGCGGACCGCCGGGCGCGGCCGGGACGTCGGCAGCTCCAGCGGCGCCAGTCCGTCCAGCCGCGCGCGCCAGTAGTCGAGTTGGCCGTCCAGGGCGGCGCCGGCCAGCCGGTCGCGCTGCCAGACGGCGTAGTCGGGGTACTGCACCGGGAGGTCGGGAAGAGCTGGGCGCTCTCCCCGTACGGCCGCGGCGTAGAGCGCGCTCAGCTCACGGGTCACGACCCCCATCGACCAGCCGTCCGTGACGATGTGATGCATCGTCAGCATGAGCGTGTACGTGTCGTCGCCGGTCGTGGCGAGCAGTACGCGCAGCAGGGGCCCGGTCCGCAGGTCGAACGGCTCCGCCGCCTCTGCGCGGAGTACGGCGTCCAGCTCGGCGTCCGTGGCGGGGGCGGCGGTCCGTACCGGCACCTCCACCGTGTCGTGGACCAGTTGGGTCCCCCGGCCGTCCACCGCCTCGAAGGTGGTGCGCAGCGCCTCGTGGCGGGCGACGAGGCCCGCGACGGCGGTGGTCAGCGCGGTGCGGTCCAGTGTGCCGGTCAGCCGCAGGGTGCCGCAGACGTTGTACTCGGCGGCGCCGGGCGCGAAGTCGTCGAGGAACCAGAGGCGTTCCTGGGCGAAGGAGAGCGGCAGCCGGCCGTCCCGCGGCGCCGGGGCGATCGGCTCGGTCCCGACCCCGACCTCGACCCCAACGTCGGCCCCGGCCCCGACCTCTGCCTCGGCCTCCGCCTCTGTCGCCAGCAGGCCGTCCACAGCGGCGGCGAGGTCGGCGAGCCGGGGCGCCTCGAAGAGGTCGCGTACGGTCAGTTCCGCGCGCAGGCCGTTCCTGATCCGGCTGATCACCCGGGTGGCGAGCAGGGAGTGTCCGCCGAGCGCGAAGAAGTCGTCCTCGGCGCCGACCCGTTCGGTACCGAGCACCTCGGCCCAGATCGCCGCGAGCGCCGTCTCCGTGGCGGTGCCCGGCGCGACATACGCGGCGGAGTCCGCCCAGTCGGGGGTGGGCAGCGAGCGGCGGTCGAGTTTGCCGCTGGAGGTCAGCGGCAGGGCGTCGAGCGGAACGAACGCGGCGGGCACCATGTAGTCGGGCAGGCTCTGCCGGACGAGATCGCGCAGTGTGCGCGCCGCCGGCAGGGAGTGCCCCCCGGCCGGTACGACATAGCCGGCCAGGCGCGCCGTGCCCTGGCCGTCCTCCCGTACGACGACCGCGGCATCGGCGACGGCGGGGTGCAGCCGCAGGGCGGCCTCGATCTCGCCGGGTTCGATACGGAAGCCGCGCACCTTCACCTGGTCGTCCGCGCGTCCGAGGTGTTCCAGGGTGCCGTCGGTGGTCCAGCGGACGAGGTCGCCGGTGCGGAAGAGCCGTCCCGAGGCGTCGAACGGGTCCGCGACGAACCGTTCCGCCGTACGGTCGGGCCGGTTGGCGTACCCGCGCGCGAGCCCGGCTCCCGCCACGTACAGCTCGCCCGGCACCCCGCGCGGGACGGGCCGGAGCCTCGCGTCGAGCACGTACACCTGGTTGTTCCAGACAGGCCTGCCGATCCGCACGTCCGGTCCGTCCGCCTCCCATACCAGGCTGTCGGCGCTGATCTCCGACGATCCGTAGAGGTTGAGCAGCCGTGCGTGCGGCAGCCGTGCGCGGAAGCGGGCGGCGAGGGCGCGGCTCAGTGGCTCACCGCTGCTGATCCAGCTGGTGCAGGAGGCGAGGGCGGCCGGGTCGACCTCGTCGAGGAGGACCGACAGCAGGCTGGGGACGAGGGTCAGCCGTTCGACGCGGTGGCGCTCGACGAGTGCCGCCAGGGCGAGGGAGTCCTTCGCCTCGTCGTCGGAGGCGAGGACGATACGGCCGCCGTGGACGAGGGTGCCGAGGATCTCCGTCGCGCTGTCGAGGAAGCTGACGGAGCTCTTCGCGCACACCACGGAGTCGCGCCACTCGGGGTAGGTCTCGGCGAACCACGCCCAGCGGCTGAGCAGCCCGCCGTGGAGACCGAGGACCCCCTTGGGCCGGCCGGTGGAGCCGGAGGTGTAGATCACGTAGGCGGTGTTGCCCGCGGCGACGGCCACCTCGGGGGTACGGGTCGGCAGCCCGGCGATCCGCTCGCGCAGCCGGTCGACGTGGACGACGGTGCGGAGTGTGACGGGGGTGGGGGGCGTAACAGGGGTGTGGGGTGCGTCGGGGGCGAGGGGGGTGTGGGGAGCGAGGGGGGTGTGGGGTGTGACGGGTACGTCATGGCCGCTCGGGGTCGCTTCGGGCAGCAGCCCGGCAAGCGAATCCACCGTGACCGCGACGCGGACGCCGCTCTCCGCGAGCATCCACGCGACGCGGTCGCGCGGCAGCGCCGGATCCACCGGCAGGTAGGCGCCGCCGGCCTTGAGGACGGCGAGGATGGCGACGACGAGATCGGTGCCGCGCGGCAGGCAGATCGCGACCGGTTCCTCGGGGACGACTCCGCAGTCGAGCAGGTGGTGGGCCAACTGGTTCGCACGTGCATGGAGTTCGCGGTACGTGAGGGTCTCGCCGCTCGTGCCGGTGAGGGCGGGCGCGTCGGGCGTACGGGCGGCCTGCTCGGCGAAGCGCGCCGGTATCGTGCCCTCGGCCGCCTCGGGACGGGTGTCGGACTTGCCGTCGGCGAGGAGACCGGCCAGTTCGCCGGGGGCGAGCGGCGCGGCTTCGGCCAGTGGCCGTCCGGGGCCGGTGACGACGGCGTGCGCCAGGGCGATGAAGTGCCGGCCCATGCGCTCGACGGTGGCCGCGTCGAAGAGGTCGGTGCTGTACTCGATCGCGCAGTGCAGTGCCTCCCCGCTCTCCTCGAATTCCCAGCTCACCTCGTACGGTGATTCCTGACGGGCGAGAGTTCCGCGCTCGACCCGCAGGCCCTCGAAATCCCCCGATTCGGTGGGGGTGTTCTGGAGCACCACCATCGACTGGACGAGTGGTGTACGCGAGGTGTCGCGTTCCGGAGCGAGGATTTCCACCAGCCGCTCGAAAGGAACGTCCTGGTGTTCGAATGCCTCCAGTACGGTTTCCCGTACCTGGGCGAGATATTCGGTGAACGAACGGCTCTGATCGATCCGGGAGCGCAGCACGAGAATATTGATGAAGAAGCCGACGAGATTCTCCACCTCGGCGCGCTCTCGTCCGGGTACGGCGGTGCCGACCGCGATGTCGTTCCGGCCGCTGCGCCGGGCCATGAGGAGCTGGGTCACGGCGGTCAGGGTGACGAAGAGGCTGGCGCCCCCGTCCTGGCCGACGGCGCGCAGCCCGGCCGCGACATCGGCGGGCAGCGTGAAGGCATGCACGGCGCCCGAACCCGGGCGCGAGTCCGAGCGCGAGTCCGAACCCGGGGCGGAGTTCGCCGCCTCGGGGGCCACCGCGGCGGTCACCCCGGCGGTCGGGCGCGGCCGGTCGGTCGGCAGCTCCAGGGGCTGGATGCCGTCCAACTGGGCGCGCCAGTAGTCGACATGGCGGCCGAGCGCGTCGCCGGTGAATCTGGTCCGCTGCCAGGCCGCGTAGTCCGCGTACTGGACGGTGAGCGGCTCAAGTCCGGCCGCGCCGAGGTCTCCGCGCAGAGCTGCGGCGTAACTCGCCCGCACTTCACGGACGATGATCTCCATGGAGGCGCCGTCCGTGACGATGTGGTGCATCGCCAGCAGGAGCCGGTGCGCGTCCTGGGCGACCCTGACGAGCAGCACGCGTACCAGGGGGCCGGTCTCCAGGTCGTACGGTTCCGCCATCGCGACGGAGATCAGCCGGTCGCACTCCTGCTCCAGGCCGGCCCGCGCCTCCTCCGACTCCGACGCTGTCAGGTCGACGTACGTGAACGGCAGTTCCATCGCCGGATGGACGATCTGCCGCGCCACGCCTTCCTCCGCCGCGAAGGTGGTGCGCAGCGGCTCGTGCCGCGCCACGATCGCGTCCAGCGCGGCGCGGAGCGCGGCGACGTCCAACGTGCCGGTCAGCCGCAGGCTGAGCCCCGAGTTGTTCTCCGTGGAGTCACGCTGGTACTCCGTCATGAACCACAGCCGCTGCTGGGCGAAGGAGAGGGGGAGCGTCCCGTTCCGGTCCACCGGCCCGATGGTGTTGCGGTTCCGGCCGCTCGCGCGCCCCGCGAGCCGGCTCCGGAGTTTCTCCTGCACGTGTTCCGGCAGCGAGCTGATCCGGGCCTCGCGCGAAGACGCGGCGTCCATGGAAAACTCCCTCACATCCACATCATGAAAACAAGCAGGCAGAAGCGCGCGTGCGCGGTCGACGGAACCGGATGTCCACCGGTCCCGTCGACGCGCACGCGGATGACGCGTTGGTGTGTGTCCGGGCCCCTCCTAGAGGGCCACGTCCTCGCCGTTCTCGATTTCCGCGATAATCAACTCCTCGACCTTCCCGGCGAGTTGTTCAATCGTCGGGAAATCGAACATCACACGCGCCGAGGGGTCGATGTCGAACACTGTCCGGACCCTAGCAATCACGCGAAGACTGAGGACCGAGTTTCCGCCCAGGCTGAAGAAGTCCTCCTCGACACCCACCCGCCCGGGCTCCAGTCCCAGCACCTCGGCCCAGATCTCCGCCATGGCCTCTTCCGTCGGGGTACGCGGCGCCACGTACGTGTTCCGGCCGCCGTACGCGGGGGCGGGCAGAGCACGGCGGTCGAGTTTGCCGTTCGTGGTCAGCGGCAGCCGCTCCAGTACGACGAACGCGGCCGGGACCATGTACTCCGGCAGAGCCGCCGCCAGCGAACGGCGCAGCGCGCCCTCGTCGAAGACTGCGTCTCTGCTTGCCGCATCTTGCCCCGGCACGACGTATGCCACCAGCCGCTGGTCGCCGGGCTGGTCCTCCCGTACCACCACGGCGCCTTGCGCCACGCCCGGGTGGCGCACGACCAGGGCCTCGATCTCCCCCAGCTCGATGCGGAATCCGCGGATCTTCACCTGGTCGTCGTTGCGCCCCAGGTAGTCGAGGCTCCCGGCGCTGTTCCAGCGTGCGGTGTCACCCGTCCGGTACATCCGGGTCCCGGGCGGACCGAACGGATCGGCGACGAAGCGTACGGAGCTGAGGCCGGGCCGTTCCAGATAGCCGCGCGCCAGACCTCCTCCGGCGATGTACAGCTCGCCCCGTACGCCCGGCGGCACCGGGCGGCAGGACGTGTCCAGGACGTACGCGCGCAGATGGGGCAGTGCGCGGCCGATCACACTTCCCGCGCCGGCCGCGGCATACGCCGGTTCCGCCCGACGGCTGGTGACATGCACGGTGGTCTCGGTGATCCCGTACATGTTGACGAGGACGGGCCCGCCGTTGCCGGACCACTCCACCCATCCGGCGATACGCGTCCAGTCGAGTGCCTCACCACCGAACACCACGGCCCGCAGCGCGAGTTGATCCCGGACGCCGGGCTGCGCGTCGATCTCTTCGGCGAGCCGGTAGAACGCCGAGGGGGTCTGGTTCAGTACGGTCACCCGCTCGTCGGCGAGGAGCCGCGCGAAGTCCGCGGGCGCGCGGGCCACGTCCCTGCCGACCACGACCAGCCTGCCCCCGTAGGCGAGCGCGCCCCACAGCTCCCACACGGTGAAGTCGAACGCGTAGGAGTGGAACATCGTCCACACGTCGTCCGGGCCGAACGCGAACTCCTGCTCGGTCGCGGCGAGCAGCCGGGCCACGTTCTCGTGGGAGACGACCACTCCCTTGGGCCGTCCGGTCGATCCGGAGGTGTAGATGACGTACGCGGCCGACTCGGCGCGGACGGCCGGCGCGGGCCGGTCCCCGGGGCCGGCGGCGAGCGCCCGCAGCGTCTCGGGGGCGTCCAGCACCACCGTACGGGCGCCACCCGGCCCGGAACCACGCCCGGCGGCCGGACCGGACGCGTTCCCGGCGACGCTCTCGGGGATCTCAGGGATCTCGGGAATCTCGGCAATCTCGGGGATCGCGCCTGCGGTCTCCCGGGACGTGACCACCAGCTCGACCGAGCTGTCCTCGAAGATGTACGCGATCCGGTCGGCCGGCGACGCCGGATCCACCGGCACATAGGCCCCGCCGGCCTTCAGCACGGCCAGGACGGCGACCACCAGATCGACCGAGCGCGGCAGGACCAGCCCCACCCGTGACTCGGGGCGGACGCCCCGCGCGGCCAGGAGCGCGGCGAGCCGCGTGGCACGCGCGTCCAGCTCGCCGTAGCCGATGGTGGTGCCTTCGTACGTCACGGCGGGCGCGTCCGGCGTGGCACGGGCCCGCTCCTCGAACATGGCGAGCGGCGACACGGCGGGGGTGCCCGGGTCCCCGCTCTCGTTCCAGGTGTCGAGGAGCCGGGCGCGCTCATCGGCGGAGAGCGGGTCGTACTCCCGGAGGGGCCGGGCGGCCGGCGCGTCGGCAGTCAGCGGCTCGGCGGTCAGCAGGTCGGCCAGGGACAGCCAGTGCTGGACCATCCGCGCGATCGTGGCCCCGTCGAACAGTTCGCTGTGCACCGCCACGGCCTCCAGCCCGCCGCGCGCTCCTGGCTGGAACTCCAGGTGGAGATCGAACTGCGCGGTGTCGCGCGGCGGCAGGAACTCCTCCACGCGCACACCGGGGAGGTCGAAGCCGGCCCGTGGCGTGTTCTGAAGGACGAGCATGGCCTGCACGAGGGGGGTGCGGCTCGTGTCCCGCTCGGGCGACAAGGTCTCTATCAGCGTGCTGAAGGGTACGTCCTGGTGGGCGAAGGCGTCGAGGACGGTGCTCCTCACCTCGGCCAGGAACGCGCCGAACGTGCACGACTCGTCCACCCGCGAGCGCAGCACGAGGGTGTTGGCGAAGAAGCCCACCAGCCCTTCCGTCTCGGCCCGCTCCCGGCCCGACACGACCGTGCCCAGCGCGATGTCCGCACGGCCGGTGTAGCGCGCGAAGAGCAGTTGCGTGACCGCGGTCAGCACCATGAACAGGCTCGCGCCCTCCCGCTGCCCGGCCCGTAGCAGCCGTTCCGTCAGCTCCTCCGGTACGTCGAACGCGTGCAGCGCCCCCGCGGCGGACCGCACCGCGGGACGAGGTCGGTCCGTCGGCAGTTCCAGCGGCTCCAGGCCGTCCAACTGGGCGCGCCAGTAGACGAGATCGTCATCAAGGGACGTCCCGGCGGCGAGCCTGTCGCGCTGCCAGACCGCGAAGTCGGGATACTGCACCGGCAGTACGTCGAGGTCGGGCTCCTCGCCCCGTACGGCGGCGGTGTAGAAGGCACTCAGTTCGCGCGTGATCACCCCCATCGACCAGCCGTCGGTGACGATGTGGTGCATCGCCAGGACGAGAACGTGCTCCTGCTCGGCGACGTCCGCGAGCAGCACTCGCAACAGGGGCCCCGTACGCAGATCGAAGGGCATGGAGACGGCGAGCGCCAGTGCGTCGTCCAACGCGGCTGTCCGCAACGGCACTTCGACGGAGTCGTGCACGATCTGCACACCCCGTCCGTCGACCGAGTCGAAGGTCGTCCGGAGGGATTCGTGCCGGGCCACCAGCAGCGAGACCGCGGTCAGCAGTGCGTCCCGGTCGAGATCCCCGGTGAGGCGGAGCGCGGTGACGACGTTGTACTCGACTCCGTCCCGGGCGAAGTCGTCCAGGAACCAGAGGCGTTCCTGCGCGAACGACAACGGCAGGCCGCCCGCCGCCCGGGGAGCCGGAGCGATGCCGGTCTCCTCGGGCTGAGGGCGTACGGCCTGGGCCAGGCGGGCGACGGTGGGGTGGTCGAAGAGGGCGCGGGGCGACAGCCCGGCCCCCAGAACCGTTCGGATCCGGGAGGTCACGCGCAGGCTGGAGATGGAGTCCCCGCCCAGGGCGAAGAAGTCGTCCTCCACCCCCACCCGCTCCACGCCAAGAACCTCAGCCCAAACAGCAGTCAGAGCCCTCTCCGCCTCGGTGCGCGGAGCGACATACTCGTCCCCGGCCTCGAAAACGGGCTCCGGCAACGCACGCCGGTCCACCTTCCCGTTGACCGTCAACGGCAACGCCTCCAACACCACAAAGGCCGTCGGCACCATGTACTCGGGCAAGAGGGCCGCCGTGTGCTCACGTACGGCGGAGAGATCGACATCGTCGGTCGCACCCGACGGTACGAGATAGCCCACCAGGCGCTTCACACCCGGCCGGTCCTCACGGGCCACCACCGCAGCCACACCCACCGCAGCGTGCCGAGCCAGCACCGCCTCGATCTCCCCCACCTCGATACGGAACCCCCGCACCTTCACCTGACCATCACCCCGGCCCAGGAAATCCAACCGCCCTTCCGCACGCCACCGCACCACATCACCCGTCCGGTACAACCGCCCACCCGAACCGAACGGATCCGCCACAAACCGCTCCGCCGTCAAGCCGCCCTGACCGTCATAACCCCGCGCCAGCCCGGTGCCCCCCAGATACAACTCACCCGGCACCCCCACACCCACCGGCCGCAACACACCATCCAGCACATAACCCCGCGTGTTATCCATCACCCGGCCCAACGGAACCGAACCACCCACCACATCCCCCACACCCACCGGACCACACACAGCGAACGTCGTCGACTCCGTCGGACCATACCCATTCACCAGCACCGTCCCCGCGCAGGCGGCCAGCATCCGCTCCGCCGCCACCACCGGCACAGCATCACCACCCGTCCACACCTCACGAAGACCCGCAAAACACCCCGCATCCTCCTCCACCAACACCCCGAACAACGCCGCCGTCACCCACAACCCCGTCACCCCACACCCCACCGCACCCCGCACCACACCCACCGACAACTCAGCCTCAGCCACCACCACCGTCCCACCATTCAGCAACGGCACCCACACCTCATACGTCGCCGCATCAAACGAATGCGGAGAGTGGAACAGCACACGCTCATGCGCACCCGACGACCAACGGGAATCAGCAGCCAACGCCACCACATCCCCATGCGTCACACCCACCCCCTTCGGCACCCCCGACGACCCCGACGTAAACATCACATACGCCAAAGAATCGGACGAGACCTCAGGAAGAACCGCGCTTCCCTCCCCCACCTGCCCGGAGTCCACGGCAACCGCCCGCACGCCACCGACCCGGTCCACACCCCGATCGGTCACCACCAGTACAGAGCCGCTCCGGCCCAGCACGTCCCGTACCCGCTCCTTCGGATACCCCCCATGCAACGGAACGTACACACCCCCCGCCTTCAACACCGCGAGCATCGCCACCACCACATCCACCGACCGCTCCAACAGCAGACCGACCCGCGACTCCACCCCCACACCACCCGCACACAACACCCGCGCCAACCCCTCCGCCCGCGCATCCAACTCCCCGTACGTCAACGACACATCACCGCACTCCACCGCCACCGCACCCGGGCTGCTTGCCACGTGGTGGCCGAAGCTGTCCACGATCGAGAGGTCTGTGGTGGCGCCCCCGCCGGCGCTCCAGTCCAGGAGCAGCCGTTCCCGTTCGTCGTCCGGCAGCAGCGGCAGTGACCCGACGCGGGCGCCAGGGTCGGCGCTGAGGGCATGGAGCAGGTGCTCCACCTGGGCCGCGAGGCGGTGAACCGTCTCTCCGTCGAAGCGGGCGGGGTCGTACCCGAGGTCGAAGCGCAGCCGGTCGTCGCCCGCGTAGGCCGTCATGGCCAGGGGGTAGTTGGTGGTCTCGTTGACCTCGATGTCACGGAGCGACAGACCGAAGCGTTCCGCACCCTCCGTGTCGATCGGGTAGTTCTCGAAGACGAGCAGACTGTCGAAGAGCGCGGCGCCGGACGGAAGTTCGGTGTCCAGATCGCTGAGCCCGATGTCCTCGTACCGACGGGCCTCGACCTGGGCGGACTGAAGGTCGCGGAGCCAGTCCGACACGGTCGGGCGGGGGTCGACCCGTACGCGGACCGGTTGCGTGTTGATGAACAGGCCGAGGATGTCCCCGGACCCCGGCAGATCCGCCGGGCGGCCGGAGACCGTCGTACCGAACACGACGTCCGACGATCCCGCGTACTGCGCGAGCGTCAGCGCCCACGCGCCTTGGACCAGGGCGTTCACCGTCAGGCCGTTCTGCCGGGCGAAGCCGGTGACCCGTGTCGACAGCGTCTCGGACGCTTCGAGCGAGACCCGTGCGGTCGACCGGCCGTGACTCGCCCTGCCCTGCGGGGCGTGGTCGTACGGCAGGGCCGTCGGCTCCGTGAAGCCGGCCAGCCGCTCCTTCCAGAAGGCCCGGCCGGCCGATGCGTCGCGTGCGGTGAGCCACTCCAGGTAGTCCCGGAAGGGCGCCCGGTCCACCCGATGCACCCGGTCCGCCGAGTGCGCCCGGTCCACCGACTCGCCGGTGTCCCCACCGCTCCGTCCGTCCCGGCCGGTGAGGGCCGCGTACTCGGTGATCACGTCGGAGAGCAGCGCGGCCGTGCTCCAGCCGTCCAGCAGGAGATGGTGGAAGGTCCACACCACCCGGACGGCGTCGGGCGATAGCTGGATCAGTGTGAGCCGCATCAGTGGCGCGGCCTCCAGGTCGATGCCGCGCGCCCGGTCCTCCTCCAGCAGCTGGCTCAGCGCGGCCTCGCGCTCGGCGGCGGCCAGATCCGACCAGTCCAGCGTCCGTACGGGCAGCGTGACTCGGCGGTGTACCAGCTGCACGGGCCGGCCGATTCCCCGCCAGGCCAGGGAGACGCGCAAGGCGTCCGCGCTCTCCACCGTCCGCTGCCAGGCCGTGCGGAGGGCGTCGATGTCGTGCGCGCCTTGGAGGGCGAAGGAGAACTGTTCGAGATACGAGGGAGAATCGGGCTCGGCCAAGGCGTGGAAAACCATGCCGGCCTGGAGCGCCGTCAGCGGGTAGATGTCTTCCACGGCCCCGACGGCATCCACTGCCCCGACGGCCTGATCGTCGCCGTGGAGAAGGTGGTCCACCTCGTGCTGGGAAAGCGTGACGAGCGGGAAATCGGAGGGGGTACGGCCACCGGCTCCGGGCTCGGTGCAGTGGCGCAGGAAGACGTCCAGTTCGCCGGCCATGTCGGCGGCCAGGCGTTCCATGGTGCTCCGACGGTGCCGGGCGCCGGAGTACGACCAGGTCAGGATGAGCTGTCCGTCCCGTACCTCCCCGATCACATCCACCTCGTGCGGTCGGGCCTCGGCGGGGCTGAACTCACCGCCCGGGTTCATCCTCATCGACCGGTAGAGGTCCTGGTTGCTCGTCAGGCCGTCGAGTTGACCCAAATAGTTGAAGCTGATCTGCGGTTCGGCTCCAGCAGTGCCCTCCTCGGCGTCCTCCGAAACCGAAGCCGAGGCCGAGGCTGAGGCTGAGGCTGAGTCCGAAGCCGAGCCTGCCCCAAGGTGGCGCAGTGCGCCGTAGCCGATGCCGCGCCCCGGGACCGCGCGCAGCTGCTCCTTCACCGACTTGACGGCCGCGCCCCAGTCGCCGTCCTCGGGGAGGGCGAGAGCGATCGGATATATCGTGGTGAACCAGCCGACGGTGCGGGTCAGGTCGATGTCGTCGAAGATGTCCTCGCGGCCGTGCCCCTCCAGGTCCACGGCGATCCGGTCGTGCCCGGTCCAGGTACGCAGCGTCCGGGCGAGCGCGGTCAGCAGTACGTCGTTCACCTGCGTGCGGTACACCGGCGGGATCTCGTGGAGCAGCGCCCGCGTCTGCTCCCGGTCGAGCGCCACGCAGACCGTCTCCTGGGCCACCACGGTGCTGTCCCCGTCCGGGACGTCGAGGGGTACGGTCCCCTGGTGCGTGTGCTCGGCGACCGACCGCCAGTGGTCGCGCTCGGCCTCGAAGCCACCGCGCTCGGTGTGCTCGGTGAGGCGCTTCGCCCACTGCCGTACGGAGGTGGTCTTCGCCCCGAGATCGACGGGGCGGCCCGCGCAGACCTGGGCATGGGCGGTGGCCAGGTCCTCCAGCAGAATGCGCCAGGACACCCCGTCCATCATCAGGTGGTGCACGGCGACGAGGACACGGGTCGCGTGGGGGGCGCCGCCGACCGGGACGCCGACGAGCACCCGTATCAGCGGGCCTCGCGCCAGGTCGAACCCCGCCTGCGCCCGCCCGGTCAGCTCCTGCCAGACGGCTTCGGCATCGGCATCGGCATCGGCATCCGCGTCCCTCTGCTCTCCGGGCAGTTCATGCACCGTAAACACCTCGTCGAGATCGAGCTGCTGCTGGATCCGTCCGGTCCACTCTCCGTGCCCGGTCCGTACGAAGACGGTCCTCAACGCGTCGTGGTGGGCCAGTACGACGGCCAGCGCATGCCGCAGGGTGTCCGGGTTCGTGCCGGGGGCGGGGGTGAACTCCATCGCCATGTTGAAGTGTTCGGGCGCCACCGGGTGGTGGGCGAAGAACCACTCCCGGATGGGGGTCGTGCCGACCTCGCCCGACACCGTGCCCTGTTCCGCCAGCGCGGCGGGGCCCGTACCGATCACTCTCACACCGGCGGCGAGGGCGGCGACGGTCTGGCGGGCGAAGATGTCACGGGAGGAGAGCTCGAACCCGGCCTGCCGGGCCCGGGAGACGACCTGGATGCTCAGGATCGAATCGCCGCCCAGGGAGAAGAAGTTGTCGTCCACGCCGACCCGCTCACGTCCGAGCGCCTCGGCCCAGATCTCGCAGAGCGTCCGCTCCGTGTCCGTACGAGGAGCCGTGTACCCGGCGGCCGACCCGGATTCCGGGGCGGGCAGGGCGGTGCGGTCGACCTTGCCACTG
The DNA here is from genome assembly GCF_042673865.1 of Streptomyces sp. NPDC056987. NCBI lineage: Bacteria > Bacillati > Actinomycetota > Actinomycetes > Kitasatosporales > Streptomycetaceae > Streptomyces > Streptomyces sp. NPDC056987. The sequence continues at coordinate 18,584 of NZ_JBHURV010000058.1, read as the reverse complement.
GCGTTCACGGGGAGCGCGTCCAGCACCACGAACGCCGACGGCACCATGTACACCGGCAGCTCACCCGCGACGAACTCCCGCAGTCCGTCCACATCCACCCCGTCCACATCCAGCCCGTCGGCACCCTCCATGGGCTCGGTGCCCTGTGCGCCCGCCGGCACCACATACGCGACGAGCTGCTTCACACCCGGACGGTCCTCACGCACCACCACCGACACCTGGCCGACCGCGCCGTGGCGCCCCACCACGGCCTCGACCTCGCCCAGCTCGATCCGCAGACCGCGCACCTTCACCTGGTCGTCAACCCGCCCCACGAACTCCAACTGGCCGTCCTCACGCCACCGCACCAGGTCGCCCGTCCGGTACAACCGCCCGCCCGAACCGAACGGATCGGCCACGAAGCGACCGGCCGTCAGCCCCGCACGACCGTGATATCCCCGCGCCAGCCCCACGCCCGCCACATACAGCTCGCCCACCACACCGGCCGGCACCCGACGCAGCCAGCCGTCCAGCACCGCCACCCGTGCGCCACCCACCGGAACACCGATCGGCGGTACGCCCCCGTCGCCCGACAACACCCCACTGAATGACGCGGCGATCGTCACCTCTGTCGGGCCGTACGCGTTGAACATCCGGCGCCCCGCGGACCACCGCTCCGTCAGCCCCGCGCCCAGCGCCTCCCCGCCCGACACCAGCACCCGGAGCCCCGGCAGGTCACCCGCCGGAACGCTCCCCAGCACCGTCGGCGGCACCAGCGCGTGCGTCACCCGCTCCCCCGCCAGTACGTCGAACAGCTCCCGCCCGGCCAACGCCCGGCCGCCCTCGGGGACCACCAGTGTCCCTCCGCCGCCGAACGCCATCAGCAGCTCCATCATCGACGCGTCGAAACCGGCCGACGCCAGCTGCAGCACCCTCGACCCGCCGTCCAGCCCGAAGCGCTCACCCACCGCGGCGACAAACCCCGCCACGCCCGTGTGGGACACCACCACGCCCTTCGGTACCCCCGTCGAACCCGACGTATAGATCACATACGCCGCGGACGACAGCGGCACGGACACCCGGGGAGCCACCACACCCGAATCGCCTTCAGGACCGCCCACGGAAACGCTCCTGACGCGCAGGCCCGCCAGCCATACCTCGGTCATCACCAGCGTCACCCCGCTGTCCGCCCGCACGAACTCCGACCGCTCCACCGGCCACTCCGGATCCAACGGCACATACACACCCCCCACCCGCACCACCGCCAGCAACCCCACCAACCAATCCACACCCCGCGGCAGACACACCCCCACCCGCGTCTCCACCCCGACACCCTCCGCAACCAGCCACCCCGCCAACCACTCCACCCGCCCAGCCAACTCCTCGTACGACAGCGACACTTCGCCGCAGGCCAGCGCGTCCGCACCCGGCGTCTCCGTCACCCACCGGTCCACCACGTCCCACAGGGACACCCCCACCGCGCCCGATCCCACGCCCGACACACCCCAACCGCCCGCCAGCACATCGCGCTCAGCACCCACCACCAGCCCGGTGCCGGACAGACGACACCCGGCACCACCGCCCACCACCGCACCCGCCAGTTCGACCCAGTGACGGCACAGCCGCTCCATCAGCACACCGTCGAACAGGTCCGTGCTGTACTCCAGTTCGCCCGACAGCCCGCCGTCGTGGCGCCAGAACTCAAAAGTCAGGTCGAACCGGGACGAGTCGCGCGGCACGTACTCCCGTTCCGCGGCCATCTCCCCGAAGGTGGCCAGGTCACCGAAGGCGTTCTGGAGCACGATCGCCGCCTGCACCAGCGGGGTCCTGCTCGTGTCCCGCTCGGGTGCGAGCGCGTCGACCAGACGGTCGAACGGCACGTCCTGGTGGGCGAACGCCTCCAGCGTGGTGTCGCGGACGGAGGCCAGGAGATCGCGGAACGAGCGGCTCTCGTCGACCCGCGTGCGGAGTACCAGCGTGTTGACGAAGAAGCCGATCAGGTTCTCCGTCTCCTCGCGGTCCCGCCCGGAGGTGACGGTGCCGATCGCGATGTCCGCGCGTCCGCTGTAGCGCGCCAGCAGCAGCTGCGTCACCGCCGTGAGCACCATGAAGAGGCTGGCCCGCTCGGCGCGGCCCAGCGCGGCCAGCTCATCGGCCAGCTCGCGCGGCACCTCGAAGGTGTGGACCGCACCGGCCGCCGTACGGACCGCCGGGCGCGGCCGGGACGTCGGCAGCTCCAACGGCTCCAGGCCCGCCAGCCGCCCACGCCAGTAGTCGAGTTGACCGTCCAGCGCCGAGCCGGCCAGGGCGTCCCGCTGCCACAGGGCGTAGTCCGCGTACTGGACCGGCAGCTCCGGCAGCGCCGCGCGGTCTCCCCGTACGGTCGCCGCGTACAGCGCGCCCAGGTCCCGTACGAGCACGCCCACCGACCACCCGTCGGTCACGATGTGGTGCAGGGTCGCCATCAGTACGTGTTCCGCCGGGGCGAGCCGGATGGTCAGGATGCGCAGCAGCGGTCCGGTGCGCAGGTCGAACGGTGTGGCCTGCTCCGTGCGGAGCGCCGCGTCCAGCGCCTCGGCGCGGGCGTTCTCGGCGAGCTTCGAGAGATCGATATGGTGTACGGGGACGGCGGGCGCCGCCGTCCCCGCCGCGTGGACCACCTGCACCGGGCGGCCGTCGATGGACGCGAAGGTGGTGCGGAGGGTTTCATGGCGGGTTACCAGCTCGGCGATAGCCTCGCGCAGCGCGGTACCGTCGAGTTCGCCCGTCAGCCGCAGCGCGGCGGCGGTGTTGTACTCCACGCTGCCGGGGGTGAATTCGTCGAGGAACCAGAGGCGTTGCTGCCCCGGGGCGAGCGGGAGCGGCAGGGAGGCGTCACGGTCGGCGACCGGGATCGCGGCCTGCGGAGCGGCGAGCGGCTCACCGCCCACCGGGCCCGCGCCGCCCGCCGGACCCCCGCCACCCGCCGTGTCCACCGCCTCCGCCAGGGCCTCCACCGTGGGCCGGTCGAACAGGGTGCGCCAGGAGAGCACGACGGAGGTGGTGCTCCGTACCCGGGAGACCACTTGCAGGGCGAGGATGGAGTCGCCGCCGAGAGCGAAGAAGTCGTCGTCGACGCCCACCTGTTCGACGCCGAGGACCTCGGACCAGATGGCGCACAGCGCCTGTTCGGTACCGTTACGGGGGGCGAGGTACGGCCGCGCCGCACGGTCCGTCGCGTACTCGGGTACGGGCAGCGCGCGGCGGTCCAGCTTGCCGTTGGCGGTCAGCGGCAGCGCGTCCAGCGTGACGAAGGCCGCGGGCACCATGAACTCGGGGAGCAGGTCCGCGACATGGGAGCGCAGGGCCTGGACGTCCGGGCCGTCCCCGTGTTCCGGTACGAGGTAGGCCGCGAGCCGCTTGGCTCCCGGCTGGTCCTCCCGGGCCACGACGACGGCGCTGCGCACACCGGGGTGGCGCGCCAGCACGGCCTCGATCTCACCGGGTTCGATGCGCAGGCCGCGGATCTTCACCTGGTCGTCGGTGCGTCCGCCGTACTCCAGCGTTCCGTCGCTCCGCCAGCGCACGACATCCCCGGTCCGGTACAGCCGTTCGCCCGAGCCGAACGGGTCCGCGACGAACCGCCCGGCGCTCAGCCCGGCCCGGTCGTGGTAGCCGCGGGCGAGGGGGCCGCCCAGATAGAGCTCACCCCAGCTCCCGACCGGTGCGGGCCGCAGCGCGTCGTCGAGCACCTGGGCCCGGGTGTTGGCGATCGGGGCGCCGATCGGGTACGGCCCCGTGCCGTCGGCGGGGAGCGGCGCGCTGAGGGTGGCGCAGACGGTGGCCTCGGTCGGCCCGTAGGCGTTGAGCACCCGGCGCCCGCCGGCCGACCAGCGGGCGACGATGTCGTCGGGGCAGGTCTCGCCACCGACCACCACCGTGCGCAGGTGCGGCAGTTCGCCTTCGGGGAGGGTGCCGAGGACGACGGGGGGCACCATGAGATGGGTGATGCGCCGCCCGGCGAGCAGGCTCATCAGCTCGTCCCCCAGGGGCTGGCCGGCGGCCAGGACGAGCGTGGCCCCCGCGGTGAGCGTCATCAGGATGTCGGCCATGGCGACGTCGAAGCTGGGCGACACGTATTGGAGCACCCGGCTCCGGCCGTCCAGGCCGAGCGCCTCGGCATGGGAGACGGCCAGACCGAGCAGACCCGCGTGGGGTACGACCACGCCCTTGGGGCGGCCGGTCGATCCCGAGGTGTAGATCATGTACGCGGCGTTGTCCATCGCCACGGGCTCGTCGGCGACGTGCTCCCCGTGCACAGGCTCCTCGGGGACGGCCGCGTCGAATTCCTCCAGCTCCAGGACCGCCCGCACCGATTCGGCCCCCGTACCCGCAGCCGCGTGCCCGCCCCGTCGGGTGACGAGCACCTGCGGCCGGCTGTCCGCCAGGATGTAGGCGATGCGGTCGGCGGGGTACCCGGGGTCGATCGGCACGTACGTACCGCCGGCCCGGGCCACCGCGAGCAGCGACACGATCAGATCGGCCGACCGGTCGAGGCGGACTCCCACCCTCGCCTCGCGTCCCACACCGTGCCCGCGCAGCCGGCGTGCCAACCTGTCCGACTGATCGGCGAGTTGGCGGTATGTCAGGCTCCGGCCCCCGTCGCCCGCCTCCTCGATCGCGAGGGCGTCCGGTGTTCGTTCGGCCCAGCGGAGGACGGCCCCGAGCACGGAGACACCGAGCAGTTCGGTCCGTGCGGTGTCGTTCCAGCTCTGCGGCACCGGGCGGCCCTCGTCAACTGCCGTGACGGGCGCGGACTTCCGGTGCGGCGAGGACGCCGTGTTCATGAATCCCCCTATGACTGGTTCCTGCTCGGTGCGCAGTGCTCGGTGCGCAGTGCGCAGTGCTCACTGCTGCCGTATCGACTCTTCGAGTTCCTGGAGGATGCGTTCCTCCACCGCCGTCGCGAGACCGGCGACCGTGGGCGCGTCGTAGAACGCGCGGACCGAGAACGCGACCCCGAAGGCCGTACGGATCCGGGAGATGACCTGGAGGATCTGGATGGAGTTGCCGCCCAGGTCGAAGAAGTCGTCCTCGGCGCCGACCCGTTCCGTACCGAGCACCTCCTGCCAGATCCCCGCCATCACCTCCTCGCCCGTGTCACGCGGCGCGACATACGCGGTGCCGCTCTGTGCCGCGGGCCCGGGCGCGGGCAGTGCCCTGCGGTCGACCTTGCCGTTCGCGTTCAGCGGCAGTTCCGCGAGTTCCACGAGGGCCGACGGCACCATGTAGCCGGGCAGCAGGCCCTTGAGGTGTGTGCGCAGCGGACCCGGCTCGAAGGTGTGCCCGTCCCGTACGACCGCGTAGCCCACCAGGCGCGTCGCGCCCGCGTCGTCCCTCCGTGCCGCGACCACGGCCCGCGCCACGGAGGGGTGCCGGCGCAGGGCGGCCTCTATCTCACCGGGCTCGATGCGGAATCCGCGTACCTTGAGCTGCTCGTCCGCCCGGCCCGCGAACTCGATGCTCCCGTCGGGGAGGTATCTGGCCCGGTCGCCGGTCCGGTAGAGCCGGTTCGCCGGATCGCCGCCGAAGGGGTCGGCGACGAAGCGCTCCGCGGTCAGGGCGGGCCGGTTCAGATAGCCACGGGCCACGCTCGGTCCGCCCACGTACAGGTCGCCGGTCACACCGACGGGCACGGGCCGCAGTGCCGCGTCGAGGAGGTACATCCGGATGCCGGGGTTGGGCCGGCCGATGGGCACTCCGGCGGTGTCGGGCAGCGCGCCCCGTACGGCGGGGTAGAGCGAGGACTCCACCGTGGCCTCGGTGACGCCGTACGTGTTGAGGACGGTGGTGGCCGCGTCGGCCCGCTCCAGCAGTCTGCGGCAGTCGTCGGTACGCCACAGGTCGGCGCCGGCGGCCAGCACCCGCAGCGGCGGGAGCGGTTCCCCGCGCCGGGCCGCCTCGTCGACGAGAGCGGTGGCCAGCGCCGGGACGGTGTCGAGGTGGGTGACCCGGGCGGAGCGGATGAGGTCGAGCAGCCGCGCGGGGTCGGCGACGGCTTCGGAGGGGGCGATGACCAGGGCCCCACCGTGGCAGAGGGCGTGCACCAGGTCGGAGACGAACACGTCGAAGGACATGCTGGCCACGTTGAGCTGACGTACCGGCCCGTCGGTGTCGCCGCGGCGACCTGGGCCGTTCGGTGTGAGGATCGCCGTGTCGCCCGTGAATCCGTACGCCGCGTCCCATGACGCCGCGCCGTGGCTGACGCTGCGGTGTTCGACCAGGACGCCCTTGGGCCGCCCGGTGGAGCCGGAGGTGTAGATGACGTACGCGGCGTCGCGCGGCGTCACACCGGTCTCCGGGGCCCGGTCGGGCAGCGCCTCGAACCGCCCCGTCTCCGTGTCGAGGGTCAGCACCGGCACAGGTGTGGCGGGCAGGTCGCCTGCGAGGGAGAGCTGGGTGACGACAAGGGTGGCTGCGCTGTCGGCGAGCACGTACTCCAGCCGTTCGGCCGGATGTGCCGGGTCGAGCGGTACGTAGGCGCCGCCCGCCTTGAGGACGCCGAGCAGGGCGACGACCATGTCGACCCCGCGTTCGAGGCAGATGGCGGTCACGGTCCCCGGGCCGACGCCGAGGGTGACGAGGTGCTGGGCGAGCCGGTTGGCGCGCGTGTCGAGTTCGGCGTAGGTGAGCGAGCGGGTCCCGGAGAGCACGGCTTCGGCCAGGGGCGTGCTGCGTGCCTGCCCGGCGATGAGTTCGTGCAGGCAGGCGCCGTGGGCGAAGGGGATCGCGGCGCCGCTCCAGCCGTCCGCGCCGAGCAGCCGCGCGTTCCCGGCGGCGGAGAGGAGCGGCAGTTCCGCGGGCGGACGGTGTGCGTGCTCGGGCATGCTCCGCAGCAGTACGGCGAGGTGCTCGGCCATGTCGTCGATCCTGTCCCGGTCGAAGAGCTCCGGGTCGAAGGCGAGCACGAGCGCCAGCTTGTCCGTGTCGGTGTAGGCGGTCAGGTCGAGGGGGTAGCCGGCCGTGTCGACGGCGGTGACATCGGTGACGCGCAGTCCGTGTGCGGCGGCGGCCTCCTCGTTGCCGGGGTAGTTCTCGAAGACGACAAGGGACTCGAACAGCTCGGTCCCCGACGGTAGTTCGGCGCACCGGCGGATGTCACGGAGAGCGAGATGTTCGTAGCCCCGCGCCTCGGCCTGCTCGCTCTGGATCCGGCCGAGCCAGTCGAGCAGGCTCTCGCCGCCGGATCCGGCCGTGCGGATCCGGACGGGCAGTGTGTTGAGGAAGTTGCCGACCGTGGACTCCATGCCGGGGAGCTCCGCCGGGCGTCCGGAGACCGTCGCGCCGAAACACACGTCGCTCTCGCCCGCGTAGCGGGAGAGGAGCAGGGCCCAGGCTCCCTGCACCACCGTGTTCAGGGTGAGGTGATGGCGCCCCGCCAGCTCCGACAGGGCTCCGGCCTGCACCGCCGTGAGTTCGATCCGTACCCGCTCGGCCGCGTGGGAGCGGTGTCCCGGGGCGGGCCGGCGGTCGGTGGGCAGCGGGGTGGGCGAGCGGAACCCGGCCAGGGCGGCGCGCCAGTAGGCCCGGGCGGCCCCGGTGTCCTGCCGGCCCAGCCACTCCACGTAGTCCCGGAACGGCGGACGGGTCATCGGCGCCACCGCCCGGGCGTCCTGTTGGGCGTCCGGCCGTGCGGTCGGCCGGGCCGACGGCTCGGACGCGCCGGCCGCGTCGCGGAGCGACCGGTACTGGGCGAAGACGTCCTCGAAGATCTGCGTGGTGCTCCAGCCGTCGAGCACCACGTGGTGGAAGGTCCACACCACGCGGACGGCGGCTCCGGACACCCGCACCAGGACGACCCGCATCAGCGGCCCGGTCGACAGGTCGATACCGGCCGCGTGCTCATCGGCCGTCAACCGGGCCAGCAGCACGGCCTGTTCCGCCATCGGGACACCGGTCCAGTCGAGCTGCCGAATGTCGAGGACGGCGCGCCGTCGTACCACTTGAAGGGGCTCGGGCACGCCCTCCCACACCAGGTGGGTACGGAGCGCGGGCGTCGCGTCCACGAGCCGCTGCCAGGCGGTGGCCAGCAGTCGGGGGTCCTCGGCGCCTTCGAGGAGGAAGGACACCTGGTCGAGGTAGACACCGGGGTCGGTCAGGGTGTGGAGCAGCATGCCGCTCTGCATGGGGGTGAGCGGATAGATGTCCTCGACCTCGGTGCTGGAGGCATCCGTGCCGACCAGGGCGTCGACGGCCGGCTGGTCGAGCCGGGCGAGCGGGAAGTCGGAGGGGGTACGGCCGCCGGTTCCGGGCCGGGCGCAGTGGTGTACGAGCGCCCGGATCTCGGCGGCGAAGGCGTGGGCCAGCCGTTCGACCGTGGACGGGAGGTGCAGTTCGGTCGAGTACGTCCAGGTGAAGGTCAGCCGTCCCTCGCTCACCACACCGATCACATCGATGAGATGGGCCCGCTGCTCGTCCGGATGGTGGTCCTGCCCGAGGGCGGGGAGGGCGGACCGTATCGGTCCGGCACCGGACGGGGACGTGCCGTCTCCGGTGGCGTCGAACCGACCGTGATAGTTGAAGCTGATACGAGGTTCGTCGGCGCCGGCGAGCGGTCCGGGACGGCCGGGTTCACCCGCCGCCACGAGATGGCGCAGCGCGCCGTACCCGATCCCTCGCTGAGGCACCGACCTGAGCTGTTCCTTCACGGACTTGAGCGAGGCGGCCAGGTCGTCGCCCTCGGCACCCCCCTGGCCGTCGCCGCGGGGAAGGGCGAGGGCGACCGGGTGGATCGAGGTGAACCAGCCGACCGTACGCGTCAGGTCCACGTCGGCGAACAGTTCCTCGCGGCCATGGCCCTCCACGGCAACTGCCGTGCGCTCGCGCCCCGTCCATGCGCAGAGGGTGCGGGCAAGGGCGGTCAGCAGTACGTCGTCGGTACGCGTCCGGTACGCGTCCGGCACCTGGTGCAGCAGAGCCCCGGTCTCCTCGGCGTCCAGGGTGAGGTCGTACGTTGCCTGGACGGCCATCGTGTTGCCGCCACCCGGGAGGTCGACCGGCAGCTCGGTGACGGCCGCGTCGGTGACGGCACGCCAGTGGCCCACCTGGTCGTCGAAGCCGCCCGCGGCGACATGGCCGGCCAGCCGCTCGGCCCACTGGGCGACGGATGCGGTCTTCTCCCCGAGCTGTACGGGGCGCCCCGCGGCGGCCTGCCCGTACGCTCGGGTCAGGTCCTCCAGCAGGATGCGCCAGGAGACTCCGTCGACCAGCAGATGGTGCGCGGCGACGAACAGCCACGCGGGCCGGTCCGGGCCGCGGTCCCCGACGAGGACCCGGAACAGCGGGCCCCGGGAGAGGTCCATGCCGCTCTGGACGGCGCACACGTGCTCCTGCCAGGCGGCGGCACCGGCGTCCTCGGCGCCGTCCGCACGCGTGAGATCGGACGTACGGGTGAGGTTGTGGGCGGTGAACACCACGTCCAGGTCGACGGCCGGGGTGATGTGCCCGGTCCAGCCGCCGGCTTCGGTACGGGTGAAGAGCGTACGCAGCGCGTCGTGCTGGGCCACCAGCGCGGCGACGGCGGAGCGCAAAGCGGTCAGGTCGGCGCCGGCGACCAGCTCGAAGGCCATGGACATCGCGAAGTGATGCGGCGCGACGGGGTGATGGGCGAAGAACCACTCGCGGATCGGTGTCGGTCCGACGGGTCCGCTCACCACACCCTGCGGCGCGGCGAGGCCGGTTGCGGGCGCGGCGGCGGTGGCGGACGCGGCGAGGTCGGAAATGTTCTGCCGGAGGAACACATCGCGCGAGGTGAGGGCGATCCCGGCACGGCGGGCCCGGGAGACGACTTGGAGGCTGGAGATGGAGTCGCCGCCGAGGGAGAAGAAGTTGTCGTGCACCCCGACCCGCCCGACACCCAGCACCTCCGACCACACAGCCACAAGCGCCCGCTCGGTCTCCGTACGCGGGGCAACGTACTCGGAAGCGGCGGAAGCCAGATCGGGCGCGGGCAGCGCACGCACATCGACCTTGCCGTTCACCGTCAACGGCAGGCCCTCCAGCACGACGAACGCCGACGGAACCATGTACTCCGGAAGCAACCCAGCCGCATACGCACGCACCTCCGCAACCACAACCGCGTCCGCCACACCGGCCGGAACGAGGTACGCCACCAGGCGCTTGGCACCCGGACGATCCTCACGGACCACGACCGAGACCCGCCCCACCCCCGCATGACGCGACAGCACCGCCTCGACTTCCGCCAGCTCGATCCGGAACCCCCGGATCTTCACCTGACCATCCCGCCGCCCCAAAAACTCCAGCCGCCCATCCCCACGCCACCGCACCACATCACCCGTCCGGTAGAGCCTGCCACCGGAACCGAACGGATCCGCCACAAACCGCTCCGCCGTCAAACCACCCTGACCGTCATAACCCCGCGCAAGCCCCGCACCACCCAAATACAACTCACCCGGCACCCCCACACCCACCCGACACAACCCACCATCCAGCACATAAACCCACGTACCATCCATCGGACCACCCAACGCAACCACCGCACCCGCCGCATCCGCACCGGTCACCGGGCCGCACACGGCGAACGTCGTCGACTCGGTCGGCCCGTACACATGCACCAGGTCCAGTTCCGGGCACGCGTCCAGGACCCGCGCCATCGCCGCACCCGACGCCGCCTCCCCCCCCGTCCACACCTCACGAAGCCCCCCGAAACACCCCGCATCCTCCTCAGCCAGCAGATCGAACAGGGCCTTCGTCAAAAAGACCCCCGTCACCCCACGCTTCACCGCATCCCGCACCACATCCACGGACAGCTCCGCCTCGGCCACCACCACCGTGCCGCCGTTCAGCAACGGCACCCACACCTCATACGTCGCCGCATCAAAAGAGTGCGGGGAGTGAAACAGCACGCGCTCATGCGCACCCGACGACCAACGGGAATCAGCGGCCAACGCCACCACATCCCCATGCGTCACCCCCACCCCCTTCGGCACCCCCGACGACCCCGACGTAAACATCACATACGCCAAAGACGCGGACGAAACCACAGGACGATCCGCGCCACTCTCCCCCACAGGACCGGAACCCACAGCAACCGCCCGCACCCCACCGACCCGATCCACACCCCGGTCCGTCACCACCAGCACCGCACCACTACGCCCCAGCACCTCCCGTACCCGCTCCTCCGGATACCCCCCATGCAACGGAACGTACACACCACCCGCCCTCAACACCGCCAACATCGCCACCACCACATCCACCGACCGCTCCAACAGCAGACCGACCCGCGACTCCACCCCCACACCACCCGCACACAACACCCGCGCAAGCCCCTCCGCACGCGCATCCAACTCCCCATACGTCAACGACACACCACCACACTCCACCGCCACCGCACCCGGCGAAGCAGCCACCCGCCCCGCAAACACCTCCACCACCGAACCACCCGGCACCACACCCACCCCACCACACTCCACACCCACCACAGACTCCAACTCCACACCCCCCACCATCGACACCCCACGCAACACAGCCCCACCACCAGCCACCAACCCACCCGCCAACTCCACCCAATGCCCCGCCAACCGCTCCACAGACCCCGCATCGAACAAATCCGTGCTGTACGAGACGACGGCGAACAGCCCTTGTCCCGGACGGGGTTCGAATTCGAAGTTGAGGTCGAACTGGGCCGTCTCCACCGGTGGCAGTGTCTCCTCCACCCGCAGCCCGGGCAGGGTGAACGTCTCGCGTGGCGCGTTCTGGAGCGTGACCGCGACCTGGACCAGAGGCGTCCTGCTCGGGTCGCGCTCAGGGTCCAGTTCTTCGACCAGTCGGCTGAACGGCACCGCCTGGTGGGCGAAGGCCGCGAGCGTCGTCTCCCGCACCTGGCCGAGCAGAGTGGCGAAGTCGGCCGCGTCGTCGATCCGGGTCCGCAGGACGAGCGTGTTGACGAAGAAGCCGACGAGTCCTTCGAGTTCGGTACGTTCACGCCCCGAGACGGCCGTGGCGACCGCGAGGTCGTTCTGTCCGCTGTAACGCGCGAGCAGAAGCTGAGTCACCGCCGTCAGCGCCATGGAGGTCGTCCCGCCCTGGCCGCGCGCCGCTTCGGTCAGCGCGGCCGCCAGCTCCTCCGGCACCCGGAAAGTGTGCAGCGCACCACGACCGGTCCGTACGGCAGGGCGCGGCCGGTCCGTGGGAAGTTCGAGTACGGGCAGCTCCCGAAGCTGCTCCCGCCAGTAGTCCAGGTGTGCGTGGAGCGCGTCGCCCGCGAGCCGGCCGCGCTGCCAGACGGCGTAATCCGGGTACTGCAAGGGGAGTTCGGGAAGTGTGTGGGCCGTGTCCCGGACCGCCGCGGTGTACAGCTCGTTCAGCTCCCGGGTGATGACGCCCATCGACCAGCCGTCCGTGACGATGTGGTGCATGGTCAGCATCAGGGTGTGCAGGGAGGCGGAGCCCGACTCCGGCTCCACCACCAGCAGGGCACGCATCAGCGGCCCGGTGCGCAGATCGAACGGTGTCGCCGCCTCTGCACGGAGCGTCGTCTCCCGCTCCGCGTCCGAGCCCGCCTCGACCACCCGGATCTGTACGTCGAGTCCGGCATGGACCCTCTGCACGCCCCGCCCGTCGACGGAATCGAATGTCGTGCGCAGGGCCTCGTGCCGTTCGACCAGTCCGGAGACCGCCGTGCGCAGCGCCGGCAGGTCCAGGGCGCCGGTCAGCCGGAGCGTGGTGACGACGTTGTACTCGCGGGCTCCCGGTGTGAACTCGTCCAGGAACCAGAGCCTTTCCTGCGCGTACGAGAGCGGCAGCTCGCCGTCCCGGTCCGCGGGCGCGATTCCGGGGTCGGGCAGCGGCGACGCGCTCACGGCCGTGGCCGTGTCGACGGCGACGGCCAGGCCGGCGACGGTGGGATGGTCGAAGAGCGTACGCGGGGAGAGCCCGGCGCCCAGTGCGGCGCGGATGCGGGAGACCACCTTCAGCCCCGCGATGGAGTCCCCGCCGAGGTCGAAGAAGTCGTCGTGGGCGCCGATCCGTTCGGTGCCGAGCACCGTCGACCAGATGCCGGCGACGGCTGTCTCCGTGCCGGCCCGTGGCGCGACGTACACCGACTCGGGGGCAGCGCCCGGGACGGGCAGTGCGCGCCGGTCGATCTTGCCGTTGACCGTGAGGGGCAGTACGTCCAGCTCGACGAACGCGGCGGGCACCATGTACGCGGGGAGTACCGTGTCAAGGTACGCGCGCAGGACGGGTACCTCCAGTGTGGCGCCGGTCGCCGGGACCAGATAGCCGACGAGCCGCTTCACGCCCGGCCGGTCCTCCCGCGCGTCGACCACGACGGCACCGACTTCGTCGCGGGCTGCCAACGCCGCCTCGATCTCGCCGAGTTCGATACGGAAGCCACGGATCTTGACCTGTCCGTCGCCTCGGCCGAGGAACTCCAGCCGGCCGTCGTCCAGCCTCCGTACGACGTCACCGGTCCGGTAGAGCCGCTCCCCCGAGCCGAACGGATCGGCCACGAATCGCTCGGCCGTCAGGGCCGCCCGGCCGTCGTAGCCCCGCGCGAGACCCGACCCACCGAGGTAGAGCTCTCCCGGCACCCCGACCCCGACCGGTCGCAGGGCCCCGTCGAGCACATAGGCCAGCGTGTCGTCCATCGGGCGGCCGAGGGGTACGGGGCGTACGCCCCCCGTGTCACCAGGCCCGACCGGGCCGCAGAGCGCGAAGGTCGTGGCCTCGGTCGGCCCGTACACATGGACCAGCTCCGTGTCCGGGCAGTGCGCGGCCATCCGGGCCATCGCTGCCGGGGAGGCCGCCTCACCCCCGGTCCAGACCTCCCGCAGTCCGGCGAAACACCCCGCGTCCTCGTCCGCCAGTGCTCCGAAGAGCGCGGTGGTCAGGAACATCGCCGTGACACCACGCTCGGCGGCGCGCCGTACCACCGGCGCCGACAGGTCCTCGTCGGCCACCTCGACGCAGCCGCCGTTGAGCAGCGGTGCCCACACCTCGTACGTCGCGGCGTCGAACGAATGCGGCGAGTGGAAGAGCACGTGCCGGTGGGCGCCGGAGGTCCATCTGCGGTCGGCGGCCAGGGCGACGACGGAGCGGTGGGTGACGGTGACGCCCTTCGGCTCGCCGGTCGACCCGGAGGTGAACATCACGTATGCCGGGTCCTCCGCCGCCGGCGCCGGGTGGCCGGACTCGCCATCGGAGGAATCGGCAAGGGAATCGACGACGGAATCGACGGCACGCGGTGCTTCCGCCGCGTGGGCCATGTCGAAGAGGGCGATGTGATCCGGCACGCGGTGCGCCGTTCCGTCCGTCAGCAGCAACTCTGCACCACTGCGTCCCAGGATCTCCGCCATCCGCTCGGCCGGATGATCCGCGTGCAGGGGGACGTACGCGGCTCCCGCCTTCAGCACGGCCAGCATCGCCACCACCACGTCCGGCGACCGCTCCAGCAGCAGTCCGACGCGCGACCCGACGCCGACACCACGCTCCCGCAGCGCGTCGGCGATCCGGTCGGCCCGTGCGTTCACGGCCGCATACGTGAGGGTGGCTCCCCCGTGCCGTACGGCGATCGCGTCCGGTGCTGCCGCCACGTGTCCCGCGAAGACCTCCGGTACGGAGGCGGCGGGGCGCAGCACACCGATGCTGCCGCTCCACTCCCCGAGCACGCGCCCGCGCTCGTCCCCGCCGAGCAGTGGCAGCGCGGCCACGGTCCGCTCGGCGCTGTCCCCCGACTGCCCTGCCCCTGCGAGCACTTCGAGGGAGCGGGCACAGCTCTCGGTGAGCCGCCGTACCGTCTCCGCGTCGAACAGTGCCGGGTCGTATCCGACGGTCAGCTGGAAGTCGCCGGAGGGGCGGACGGTGAGCGTCAGCGGGTAGTTCGTCGACTCCACCGCGTCGAGGCCGGACAGCACGATGCCGTGGTCCACGCCGGCGCCGGTGTCCACCGGATAGTTCTCGACCACGACGAGGCTGTCGAACAGCCCGGCCCCCGGGGCCACTTGGGTGGGCATCTCGTGCAGGGCGACATGGGCGTACTCGACCGCTTCGGCCTGTTCCTCGCCGATACGCCGCAGCCACGCGCCCACCGGTGCGGCGGGCGCGACGTCGACCCGTACCGGCACGGTGTTGATGAACAGCCCCACCGTGTTCTCGGCACCCGGCAGTTCGGCCGGCCGGCCGGAGACCGTCGTACCGAAGACGATGTCCGAGGAGCCCGCGTACTGGGACAGTGTCAGTGCCCAGGCTCCGTGCACCATCGTGCCGACGGTCACCTGGTGACGACGGGCGAAGTCCGTCACGGAGCCGGCCGTCCGGGCGGGAAGGCACAGCGAGATCCGTGCCGTCGAACGGGCGCGGTGCGCCGTGCCGGGTGCGCGGTCGAAGGGCAGCGCGGACGGCTCCTCGAAGCCGGCCAGCCTGTTCCGCCAGAACTCCAGTCCCACCGTACGGTCGCGCGCGGCGAGCCATGCCAGGTGGTCGCGGAACGCCCCCCGGGCGACGCGCCGTTGAACAGGTTCGCCGACTCCCCCGGCGGCGTGCTCTGCGTACTCGGCCATGACGTCCGACAGCACGGCCGCACTGCTCCACCCGTCTAGCAGGATGTGGTGGAACGACCAGAGCACCTGTACCCGTCGCTCCGACAACCGGGCCAGCGTCACCCGGGTGAGGGGTGCCCTGCCGACGCCGAGGGCCATCCCCACGGCCCGGTCGTCGGCGAGCAGTGAGGCGAGCGACTCGCCGCACTCAGCCTCCGTACGGTCCGACCAGTCCAGCCGAGTCACCGGAAGGGTGACGTTCCGATACACGATCTGGACCGGCTCGGACACACCTTCCCAGGCGATCGACACCCGCAGCGCGTCCGACGCGTCGACGGCGTGCTGCCAGGCGCGGGCGAGGGCGTCCAGGTCGGTGACGCCGTCCAGAAGAAACGTGAACTGTTCGAGGTACGAGGCCGATTCGGACCCCGAGTCGGGGGTGGGAGCGGGGCCGGATGCCGGGGACGACTGGCTCAACGTGTGGAAGAGCATGCCCGACTGGAGAGGCGTCAGCGGGTAGATGTCCTCGATGTCTCCGCCGCCTCCACCCGTTGCCCGGGCGGATCCGGTGATCAGATCGATCTCGTCCTGGGTGAGCCGTACGAGCGGGAAGTCCGAGGGGGAGAACCCGCCGGCCTCGGGGCCCGCACAGTGCGCGATCAGCGAGCGCAGCTCGGCCATGTACCGCTCGGCCAGGCCCACCACGGTCGCACGGTCGTGCAGTTGGTCCGAGTACGACCAGGTGAAGGTCAGCACTCCGTCCTGGACCGCCCCCACGACTTCCAGAACATGGCCACGCCGCTCGACGGGGTGGTGCTCGCCCCCCGGGTTGAGAGTGAGGGCGCCGGCCCACCGGGCGGGGTCGTCGGCTCCGCCGAAGTGCCCCAGGTAATTGAAGGCCAACTCGGGTACGGGCGCGTCGGCCAGGGGTGCACCGGCCTGGCCCGGATCACACCGGAGGTAACGCAGGGCTCCGTAGCCGACACCCTGGTCCGGCACGGCCCGCAGCCGCTCCTTCACCGCCCGGATCGTCCGCCGCCAGTCTGCGGGGGCACCGGATTCCTCGGCGTTCGGAAGATCCAGGGCGACGGGGTGGATGGAGGTGAACCAGCCGACGGTACGGGTCAGATCCGTGTCGCCGAAGATCTCCTCGCGGCCGTGCGCCTCGATGTCCACCGCCCAGCGCCGCCCGCCGGCCCACGGCCCCACCGCCCGGGTCAGGGCGGCGAGCAGCACCTCGTTCGGCCGGGTCCGGTACACGGACGGAACGGCGTGCAGCAGCTCCGCCGTCTCTGCGGCCGTCAGCCGGAGGGAGACACTTCGCTCGGACTCCACGGTGTTGTCGCCGCCCGGACGGTCCACGGGGAGACGGATGGTCACGCCTTCCGTCATCTCCAGCCAGTACGGCACCTGCCCGTCGAAGCCGCCGGCGGCCGTGTGCTCGGCGAGCCGGTCCGCCCACTGCCGTACGGACGTGCCCTTGGGGCCGAGCTCCGGCTGACGGCCACGCGCGATCCGCTCGTACGCGGATTCCAGATCCTCCAGCAGAATGCGCCAGGACACCCCGTCCATCACCAAGTGGTGTGCGATCAGCACGACATGGACGGCCTCGTCGGCGCCGGGCACGCCCACGAGTACGCGAAACAGTGGACCGTGGGCCAGATCGAGTCCGGCATGCGCCTGGGCCACAAGGGCGTCCCAGGCGACGGTGGAGGGAGAGGGAGAAGGTGATGACGATAGCGAGCAGGATTCATGGACCGTGAAGACGGCGTCGAGCGGCACCTCGGAAACGATCTTCCCCTCCCACACCCCCTCGGTGGTACGGGTGAAGGTGCTGCGGAGCGCATCGTGCTGAGCCAGCAGCGCGCCCACGGCGTCACGGAGGACTCCGATGTCCGTGCCGGGCGGCAGGGTGAACCCGGCCCCCATGTTGAAGTGCGCCGGGGCAACCGGATGTGTCTCGAAGAACCACTCCCGTACGGGAGTCGTCCTCACGATGCCGGTCACCGTTCCGTGTTCGGCGAGCCGCACGGGGCCGGTGTCGACCCGGCCCGCCTTGGGGGCGAGAGCAGCGGGCGTGGGGTGGAGGAAGACGTCGCGGGAGGAGAGGGCGAGTCCGGCGCGGCGGGCGCGGGAGACGACCTGGAGGCTGATGATGGAGTCGCCGCCCAGGTCGAAGAAGTTGTCCTCGGTCCCGATCCGGTTCAGGCCCAGCACCTCGGCCCAGACCTCACACAGGACACGCTCGGTCTCGTTGCGCGGCGCGACATACACCTCGTCCGCGGTCGTGAACTCAGGCGCGGGCAGCGCACGCCGGTCCAGCTTCCCGTTCGCGTTCAACGGCAGCGCGCCCAGCACGACGAAGGCCGCCGGGACCATGTACTCCGGCAGCGCGAACGCGACATGCGCACGCACGACAGCCACATCCAGTCCGCCACCACCCGCCACCACATAGGCCACGAGCCGCTTCACCCCCGGCACATCCTCACGGGCCACCACCACGGCCGCACTCACCGCCTCATGACGAATCAGTACGGCCTCGATCTCACCCAGCTCGATACGGAAACCCCGCACCTTGACCTGGTCATCCCCACGCCCCGCATACTCCAACGACCCATCCCCATGCCACCGCACCACATCACCCGTACGGTACAAACGCCCACCCGAACGGAAAGGATCAGCCACAAAACGCCCAGCCGTCAGACCCGGACGCCCGAGATACCCCCGCGCCAGACCACCCCCCAGATACAACTCCCCCCACACACCAACCGGAACCGGAACCAACCCACCACTCAGCACATACGTCGCCTTACCGGCCACCGCACGCCCGATCGGCACCACCGGACCCTCAACATCCTGATCACGGTCCGAGAACCAACCCGTGGCATAAACGGTCGCCTCGGTGGGGCCGTAGATGTTGGCCACCACAGCACCCGGAATCGCCTGCCTGGTCTGCTCCAGCAACCCCGCCGGGAACGCCTCACCCGCCAGCACCACCAGACCCGCCGACACCTCCGTCCCCTGACCCAGCACCCCCGCAAACGCCGACGGCACCGCCGACACCAG
>NZ_JBHURV010000057.1:5199-46920 GCF_042673865.1 Streptomyces sp. NPDC056987 | reverse complement strand
AGGATCGAACGAAGGCCGTTCTCGCGTCAGGCACTCAGCCGAAAGCGCCAGCAAGTTCGAGGCCATGTTCGACCACAGGCGATAAACGCCAAGCTAAGGGCATGCAGATCATTAACTCGTCTTCTTGATCTTGGTTTAGGTGGGCTCTGGAGCGAGGAAGGTTGTGATGTCGGCTGGCGTGCGGAAGCGGGCGGTGGAGGCATCGATGCGGTGGCCGTGTGCTTCCAGGAGTGGACGGACTTCCTGACTCGCTCGGCAGATGGTCACGGCGGTGACCCCGAAGAGTTGGCCCAGGAGGTTCATGGTGGCGATTTTGCGCAGGTGGAGCACGGTGGCCAGGATCCGCTCGGCTGGGGTGAGCTTGGCTTTGGCTCCTGTACCGGGGGCGACCAGACGCTCATGGCCACGACGTGTGCGGAGCACTTTCTCGCGTTGAATCTCCAGCGCGGGCGTCAGCGTGTCGATGAGTCGGCTGAGTTGTTGGCGGGTCATACCGGTCAGTTCAGGGTCCTGCAGTGAACGCTGTGTGAGGCGATCCAGCCTGTTCGCCAGGGTCTGGTCTGACGTGCTACTGGTCTCCGTCGTGTCCGTCGGATGCTGAGGATGGAGAGTGTAGTTCCAGTCGCCGTGGAAGCGGTGCCGGGTGATCGGCAGGGCGGCGATCTCGTCGTCGCTGACCTGGATGCCGGTGGGGTAGGAGTTTGTGTCGAGTTCGGCGTGCACGGTCAGGCCGGTTTTGGTGGTGGTCGCGGCGATGCTCTGAACGATGACTTCGTGGCTGGTCAGGGGCCTTCCCCGCCAGTTCATCGTGATGTGGGAGAAGAGCCGGTGCTCGATCCGGTTCCACTTCGATGTTCCGGGAGGCAGGTGGCAGACGGTGATCGCCAGTCCGGCATCGGCGGCGAACCGGGCGAGTTCGGTCTTCCAGGTGCGGGTGCGATACCCGTTGGAGCCGCCGGCATCGGCGGTGATCAGCAGTCGGCCGGCCGTCGGATAGGCAGTCCGCCCGGCTCCGTTCCACCAGCGGCGGATGGATTCGACGGCGAACGCGGCGGTGTCGTGGTCCGTGCCCACGTTGACCCAGCCGGTGTTCGCGGTGACATCGTAGATGCCGTAGGGCACCGCCCTGCCCAGCTCGCGGTCGGGGAAGTCGTGGGTATCGACCCGCACCGGCTCGCCTGCCGGCTCCCATTCACGGCCGCTGTTCTTGAAGGGGCCGACCAGTTCCTTCTTCTTCGTGTCCACACTGATCACTGGGGACCCACTGTCCTGGTGATTGCGGGCCTGCTCGTTGAGGTGGTGGAACTGTGCGTCCCGGTCGGGGTGCTGCTTGCCTTCGAGCGTTTTGGCGTTGCTCTGCAGGCTGAAGCCCTCCTCGCGCAGGAGGTCGCCCACCGTGTCGGCGGAAATCCTGTGGCCTTGCCGGGTTACTGAGGTTGAACTTGTGATGTCGCTGGGTTGCTCAGGTGGGTCTGATGGTCAGGCCGGTCTCGGCGAGGCAGCCGTCTATGAGGTGACTGCGGTACTGGATGTGCCGTAAGCCGCGTCTGATGGTCTGGACGAGGTGTTCAGGGGTGCTGAAGGCGACGTTGGAGAGCCAGCTGCGTCGCAGGAGGGACCAGATCCCTTCGACGGGGTTGAGGTCGGGTGCGTAGGGCGGCAGGTAGTAGATGGTCAGCCAGTCCCGGGATGCGGCGAACTCCCGCAGGCCGGCGGCTTTGTGGACGTTGAGGTTGTCCCAGATGAGCACGATGGGGCCGTCGAGCTGCTGGTGGGCGGCGATCAGCAGGTCCCGGTAGTCGCGCCAGGAGAAACTCTTACGCCCGTCACGCCGGCCGTCGTCCCGGCGCGGCCGGTAGATCAGCCTCGACCGGTGGCCGGGTTTGTAGCAGGTCAGCGCTGCGATGGAGATCCGTCTGCGGGAACGGCCGCGGACCCGCACCACCGGAGTCCGGCCGCGCTGTGACCAGGTCTTCGCCTGCGGCGGCGTCATGGAGAAGCCGGCTTCGTCGCTGAGTAGGCCCGAGGCGCGGTGCCGAGATTACTCCCGGCCCGTTTCCCCAGACCTCTCGCCGAACCCGCCGTGCCTATTACTAGGCAACGGGCTCTCCACGGTCTCTGCCGTCAGGTTGTTGCAGTGACCCAGGGATTGGGAATCGTGTTGCCGCGGTAGCGATACCGGGTGACCGGGATCGCGCTGATCTTCCGCAACTCGATCTCGCCCGCACTGATCGGCCGCCACCGCCCGGTGGGGGTGGTGAGCCGTCTGCGGACGTCCGTCCAGTTCCAGTGATGCCGCTCTTGCAGCAGCCGGATGACTCGCCACCAGACAAGGTTGTCCAGGTTGCTGAAGTTGCGCTTCGCGACGGCATGCCTGAAGTAGTTGGCCCATCCGTGTGTGACCTGGTTGAGGTTCACCAGGACCACGGCCAGGTCCTGCTGCGATGTCCTGTGGGTGAGCGTACGGATCTTCGCCTTCACCGACCGGATGGGCCGGTCGGCGATGAAGGTGTAGACGTACCACTTGTCCGTTCCGCGCTTGCGGCGCCACTGGATGTGGAACCCCAGGAAGTCGAACCCCTCGCTCAGGTGCACCAGTTGGGTCTTGGCTTCCGAGAGCCGCAACCCCATCGGTGCGAGGACCTGGGCGATCTCTTCGCGCAGTGCCTCGGTGTCCTGCCTGGTCCCTTTGACCAGGACGACGAAGTCGTCCGCGTAGCGGACCAGCCGCCACGAAGGCAGACCCTTGGCACCCCGTCGTTCACGCCGACCGCTAGTGGACAACTCTCCGTCTGGTTCCCATGCCCGGTGCAGGTGCTCATCGAGCGCCGACAGGGCGATGTTCGCCAGGAGCGGGGAGATGATGCCCCCTTGCGGTGTGCCGGTGAGTGTCTCCTGGTGTTCCCCGAGCTCCGTGAGGAGACCGGACTTCAGGAATGCCTTCACCAGTGCCAGTACCCGTTTGTCCTTGATCCTCATCCGGACACGGCCCATCAGCGCGACGTGGTCGATCTCGTCGAAGCACGCCGCGATGTCCGCGTCCAGCACCCACCGATATCCATGGGTGCCATAGAAGTGGATCTCAGCAATCGCGTCCTGAGCCCGCCGCTTGGGCCGGAACCCGTAGGAGACCGGCTTGAAGTCGGCCTCGAAGATCGGCTTCAGCACCAGCTTCAGCGCGGCCTGGACGACCCGGTCGGCGATCACGGGAATCCCCAACCGCCGAACCTTCCCCGACCCACCCGGTTTGGGAATCTTGCGCTCCCGCACCGGTAACGGCCGGAACGAGCCCTGCCTGAGCTGGGCCCGTAGGTCGCCCAGGAAACCTGGGACCCCGAATCGCTCCTCGACATCGGCGGCCGTCAGGCCATCCACGCCGGGAGAACGGGCTCCCCGGTTGCCGGCGACCCGGTCGAACGCCACGATCAGCGTCGCCGGGTCGTGCACGAGGTTGAACAGATCATCGAACCGGCGGCCGGGATCGGCCACCGCCCAACGGTGAAGCTTGGCCTGCATCTCCGATACCCGCTGGCGTGGACCCACCGGGCCCGCCTCCAGCAGAGCACCGCTGTTCAGTGGCGCGTCTTTCGGCATTGCAGTCTCCTTCCCTTCTCGATACCGCTGCCGCCCTTCCCCATGTGCGCGGGCTCTCCCCGGCTCGGAGTACTACGGCGGCTCCGCCCCACCCGGACCGTTCAGCGGTCGATGCGCCTATCCCCAGCCGGGCACTGGCCGTGCACGACAGGGGAGTTGAGAACGGGTGGTTCCCGTGTTCACTGCGATTCGCTCGTTGGAGTAGGAGCCCGACTGTGTCCCTGCGGCATCGCCACGGGTACGCCGCAGACCTTCCTCGTGGCCTCCCGAGCGGCTTCGAAATACCGGTCAGGGAGTTCCCCGCCGCCCTCGGGCAGCGAGTGCGCACCGCTTCCGGCCCAGATCCACCAGGTTTCGAGCCGGTGTAGTCGTTAAGAGACGTAAAGACGCCGGTTCCTCGCGTACTCCTCTCCATCCCGCTTGCCGAACCCGCACCATCTGGCAGTACTGGCACGTCCCGGCTTTGTCAGGGCCGCTCCCGCCCTCCCCGGCACCACCCGGATCAGGCTGCCCTCAGCTCCACCTCCCTGCTACGACAGGTCAGCGGTGAAGGTCTCTCACCTCCACACGAATCACAGCGCCTCACGGCGCAACTCGAAGACGAGCCAGGCTCCACGAGCCGCCGCGAGTCTTCCGCGCAGGGCCACACCTCCTTGACCCACCCGGCCACCGCCTCGTCGTCCCGCTCGATGGCTCGTCGGGCCGGGACCTGGCAGGACCAGCCATTACGGACCAGGAGTTTGCGTACGCCCTGGACCGTGTAGGTCAGGTGGAAGCGCCGGCCGATCACCGTCTTCACACGGCTCAAGGTCCAGCGCTGGTCCTCCCAGCCGTGCGCGGCCGGCCCCTTGGCGAGCTCCGCCTCCAGCTGGGCGAACTGCTTCTCGCTCAGCCTCGGCAGCGACGCCGGGCCCTGTGACCGCAGAGCCCGCGGACCGCCCTCGTCCCACATCTGCCGCCATCGCTGCACTGAACGAACGCTGACCCGTAGGTCCTTGGCGATCACCGAACTCGCCTCGCCCCGAGCGAACCCCTCAGCCGCCTTGAGCCGTAACTCCTCGCGAAACTGCTGCCTTTCGGCGGTCAGCCCGCCCTGTCGGCGTACACGTGAACTGGGCCCTGGCAAGATTTTCGTGAAGCGGGAGTGTGCCTCGGTGCGCCGGTGACGCTCCGTCACGGGTAGCGGGATCGTCTGCGAGTGAGCGATGACCTCGTACGGATTATGTCCCCGCACCTGGATGTGGTGCGGGTGGAGCGGGTGTGGTCGACGGACGGCGTGGTCCGTATCGCGGCTCGGACACGCGAGTTGACGATGGCGTGTCCGGACTGCGGACACGGATCAGCGCGGGCGCACAGCCGGTACTCCCGCACGCTGGCCGACGTTGCTGCCGGTGGACGCGCGGTGCTGATCACCCTGGGGGTGCGGCGCTTGTTCTGCGACAGTCCGAGCTGTGGCCGACGGACGTTTGCCGAGCAGGTAGAGGGGCTGACGGTGCGGTATCAGCGTCGCAGTACGCTTCTGCAGCATCTGGTGGAGATGGCCGGAGTGCTGCTCGCCGGCCGTGGCGGATCTCGGCTCCTGCACATCCTGAAGGCGCCGCTGTCGCGGACGAGTGTGCTGCTGCAGCTGATGCGCATGCGGCTGCCGTCGATCGCGACACCGCGAGTGCTGGGTGTGGATGACTTCGCGTTGTACGCGAATGTCTACGGCACGCTGCTGGTGGATGCCGACACGCGGTTGCCGATCGAGCTGTGGGCCGGGCGCGATGCCGAGCAACTGGCCGCCTGGCTGCGTACGCATCCGGGCGTCGAGGTGGTGTGCCGGGACGGTTCGCTGGTCTACCGGCAGGGCATCACCGACGGTGCCCCGGAAGCGGTGCAGGTCAGCGACCGTTTTCACCTCTGGCAGGGACTGTCGAAACGGGTCTCGGACATCGCTGCCGCCCACCGCGCCTGTCTGTCCGCCGCAGTACCTGAATCCGATTCCGAACCTGCCGCGCCACCGCCGGCAGAACTGTCCGAGACGGTTGATTCTCCCGCTCGCCGCCACGCCAAGCGGCTGTTCGAGGCGGTGCACTCTGTCTCCGATTCCGGCCGCTCGCTCAGCGCGATCGCCCGCGAGCTCGGCCTGAACCGACGCACCGTGGCCAAGTACGCGCGCGCTACCTCCTGGCAGGACTGCGTACGCCGCGCTCCGCCCCGCCGGTCCACGAGCCTCGACCCATATTTGGAGTACTTGCGTCAACGCTGGGAGGAAGGCGAGCACACCGCGACAGTGCTGCACCAGGAGATCGTCGCCAAGGGCTACGCAGGCCACTACCAGAGAGTCAAAATGGCCATCGCACCTCTTCGTCGCGGTCTGCCGATCAGCACACCGCGCGAGCGGCCACCCTCACCCCGCCAGGTCGCCCGTTGGATCACCACGACGCCGTCTCGGCGCGGCCTGGACGCCACCGAGGCACTTCGGCGGTTGCTTGAGCACTGCCCGGAGCTGGACCGAACCCACGACCTGGTACGACAGTTCGCGTCGATGCTCGATGCCCGCGACGCCGCCCCACTGCCGGACTGGCTTGACCACCTCGCCGCCTCCCACCTCCCGGCGCTGGACGGCCTTGCCAAGGCAATTCGCGAGGACCGGCAGGCAGTCGTTCAGGGGATCACCACCCCGTTCAACTCCGGCGTCAATGAAGGCCGGATCACGGATCTGAAGCTTCAGAAGAGGATCATGGCCGGCCGTGCCGGAGTTCCGCTCCTGCGTCACCGCGTCATCCTCATGGCCGGACTCCGACGCAACCACCCGTGACGGAGCGTCACCGGCGCACCGAGGCACACTCCCGCTTCACGAAAATCTTGCCAGGGCCAGACAAGGTCGTACGCCGACACGCCCCCTTGTGGATACCGCATGCCCCGGTGATACCGCACGAGCGACGAGCCGTCAGCCCCTACGACTCCACAAGTTCAACCTCAGTAGTGCCGGGTCGATGATGGCGGTCTTCGGGTAGAGGTCGTCGCCGCGGATTCCGGCTTTCACGCGCCGCACGGTGTCGGTGATGATCGCGCCTTTGGTGACTTCGGCTCCGCTGCCTGCCGTGATGGGGACGGCGATGACGGGCAGGCAGCTGGAGCGCGGGGGCAGGGTGGTGCCGATGAGTGGTCTGACAGGCCGTGGGCGATGCTGACCGCTACTGCCTTCGCCGCGTCGAGGGCCCTGCCGCCGCCGATGCCGACGATGACGTCCGCGCCGGCCGCGCGGGCTGTTTCGGCGGCCGTGTCGACGTCGGTGGACTGCGGGCTGGGCGGGATGCCGTCGATGACATGCGTGGTGACCTGGGCGTACGTCGTCAGACTGGGGCGCATCGTCCCCTTCCGAGGCCCGGCAGTGACAAGGTGGCCCCGGTCGGCGGCATGAGGAGGACAAGGAGTTATTGATGAACAGGCCGAAGGGATCGGGCGACGATGCGTGGGAAGAGTGCGTTCACCGTGCCACGGCCGCGATGGCCGTTGGGCGCCATGCCGTGAACGAGAACTGTTGGGACGATGTCGCGATCCGCGACATCATCGCCGTGGTCCTTTACAGTCTGCATCTGCGCGAGGAGAAGCCCGTCGCCACAGTCGAGTGGAAGTCAGTGCTGTGGCATCTGCGGGACGACGGCCGCGTCAGCACCCTGGTCCGCGACGTGCTGCCCGGCGCCAACTGTAACCTCGGCCAGGGGGGTGAGAACGACGATCCGGTGATGCAGCGATGGCGCTAGCTGACCCGGACCTGGGAGCCGGACGCGCCTGTCAGACCACGCAATCGGCAATCGGCCCCGTACGAACTGGCTTACTGGGGGCCAGACGCAGACCGTCTCACGGCGCCCGAGCCCCGGTGGGACGGTATGAGCCGTGGCATCGGCGCCGCGCTGCCCGATCCGGCGGTCGAGGTCTGCACATCCTGGGCCGCCGATGTCATCCAGACGGTGTTCATCGCCCGGCACGGCGGCTACGCCACATCGCAGAGGGTCCGTGTCACCTACGGCCCCTTCAAAGGGCAGCGCGGGTACGTGCAGCAGTGGGGCTGGGCCTTCGACGACGATACGCAGACCGTGGACGCCGTCGGCTACGTTGTCGACCTCGACGACAGCGAAGGCACCGAGGACATCGACGCCCACCAACTCCGGCGCGCCTTCGACCGCCGCTGGCCGCTGCGGCAGCGCGGATCCCTCAAGGACCGCCCGCCTGCCGCCATGAGCGAGCCGCTCCCTCCGCACCCCTCCTGCGCCGAGGACCTGGAAACGGTCTTGGCGCGGGCGTGCAACCCGCAGGACGTGCCCGATGATCTGCGGCAGACGATCGCCGCGGCCGTCGGCCATTACCACCTCAGCATCGGCCGCGGAGCCTGGCCGGAGCCGAACCGCGTGTCCTGGCGGGTCGTCCAGCACTGGTATCAGCTCACCGAGCATTACATCGAAGGCCAGATCGCCGAGGTGTGGGAGGTTGAGTTCAAGCAGCATCTCCGCGACCCAGACCCGGTCGTCTACCTGGCGCTCAGCGAGCCGGAGGCACACGCCGTGATCGCTCAGCGCGCAAAGCGCCTGTAACCGGGCACCCCGTCGACCACTGCCGAGAGTGACCCGCGCAAAAATGCGGGTGATGTGACAATTGAGCCTCCCGGTCCGCGCCCAGGCTCACCGCGCCCGGGCCAGAACCGCTGGCTGCGAGTGCCTGCGCGGGGCGCCTCGGGCGTTGCCGTCCGCGCCGTGGCTGCCGCGTGATCCCACGTCCTGCACTGTCGGCGTAGGCACCGGCCGCCCCGTGAACATCGGCCGACGGCAGGGCTTCGGCGCCCGGACGGACGGGTCGGCGTCCAACCAGATGCCCCGGTGGAGCGGAGAATTGGTCTCGCTTCACCGGCTCAAGCAGTAGCGCAGCCGTGTCCGGGGGTGAGCAGATTCAGACATTCGTGGCTGCGTCCCGGGGTAAGCCGGGTCCCCTGCCCCCTTTCCGGCAGAGGGCCGTTGCGAGAGCCGTACGTCGACATGATCCGCTCTCCCGGCACCCCCTGAAATGGATCACGTTCCGGTGCCGGATCTCGGGCCCGGGTGCCGCTGCCACCGTGCTTCTCGGCCCCTTCCGGTGAGCCACCGCCGACTGGTCGGCGCGCCTTGCGCCGCTTGTCCGGATCCCGCTCCTGCGCCAGCTCGTTGTCAGTCCCTCACGCGAGGGTTCGGTCTCGCACCCGATTTCAGCGCTCCGCCCCGGGTGCTCCGACCGCTTCCCGTCCCGAGGAGACATCCGTGTATCCCGTGCCTGTGCTCGCCGCTGTTCGCCCTGTGTTCGAGAATTCCCCCGCCCGGGCTGTTGAGGCGACCGTGCTTCGACGCCCCATGGGCGCCCGTCGTGCCCCGTTCGCATCCGCATCACGGCCGGCATCGAGGTGGGGTGCATGACCGAGTCGACCGCTGTTCCGGCGTCCCCGTCCGCCTGGTTCCCCGGAGGACTCGGCAGCCGCCTCGCCGTCTCGGACATCCCACACCCATGGGAGCACGCGCTGGTGCGGGAGCCCGTCCACCCCGACAGGCGGGCGCTTGGGCACTCGGCTCCAGCGCTCGTGGCGGGACTCGCGTCGAGCCCCGAACGCTTGGCGCTCCTGCTGGCCGCGGCGCCCGGACAGCCGATCCGGGAGATGACGCCGCCGCCCGCTCACGCGTACGAGGCGTACCGGCAGCAGGGCGGCGTGTTCCTGGCCCGGTTGCACGTGTGGACGTGCCCGGCCGCGTTCGACGCGGTGAACTGCCTAGTGCGGGGTCCGGCCGACGGCGATCCCCAGGTGACCGCGCGCGGTCAGCTCTCCCTGGACGGGCGCATGGCGGGGGTGCTCGCATGACGCGTCCCTCCAGCCCTGGGAGGAAGGCCGGTTGGGTGACGGAGCCGGGGAACGACGGAGGGGAGATGGTGTCCGTCCCGGCGGCACGGTCTGCGGTTCCGCTGCCGTCCGCGCCGCCTGAGATCGACTACAACGGCCGCAAGCACCGGCATGCCATGGACGACGCGACGTTGTGGGACATGGCCCGCCGGATCCCGACAGCGCTCAGGCAAACCGCCCGGATGGCCTGGTCCGTCGACCGGCGCATGGTGATCACGATCGTCGTCTGCCAGCTTCTGTCCGGTCTCGGGACGGCCGTGATGCTCACCGCCGTCTCCAGGGCCCTGCCACAGCTGATGGTCGAGGACCCGCGCGAAGGGCTGGCCCAGGCGTGGCCGGCACTGACCGTCGCGGTCGTGGCGATGGGCACGGGTTCGGTCATGTGGATCCTCGCGGACTGGGCGGCCCGGCGCCTGAACCCGAAAATCGCCTCCGCCGCCGATCTCGCGCTCGTCGACCTCCATATGCGGGCGGAACTCGCGGCCTACGACGCCGAAGGCTTCACCGACAGGAGCCAGGCGGCGGAGATCGGCGCACTGCGCGCCGTCGACCTGGCCAACGACGCCAAGACGCTCACCAACGGATTCATCCAGCTCGCATCGGCAGCGACCGTCCTCACCTCGCTCCACCCGCTCCTGCTCGGCGTGCTGCTGCTGTCCGTCGTCCCCCGCGGCCTGGGCGGAGTGATCGCCGCACGCGTCGACTACCGCATCCACGACCGTACGATCTCCGCGCGCAACGTGCGCGGCATGATGCGCTGGTGGCTGACCACGGCGGACCTCGCCGACGAACTGCGGGCCAACACCATGCGCGGATACCTGCACTTCTGGTACCGGAGCATGTGTGACAGTGTCGAAGGCCGCGAACTCCAAGGCGCGCGCCCCTACCTGCTGATCACCCTGCTCGCCGCGTCGCTCGGCGGTCTGTTCACGCTCGGCATGTGGGCGTCGCTGGCCGCGCTCGTCCTCACCGGCGCCATGGCGACGACGATCGCCGGGAGCGCCATCATCGCCTCTCAGACCGCCGGACGGGCGCTCAACTCCATCATCCGCTACGGCACGGTGATGTTCCACCACGGCCTCTACCTCTCCGACTATCACGAGTTCATCGGCGAGGTCCGCTCCATGACAACGGCCCGCGGCACCACACAGGCCACGGCCCCGCGGCAGATCCGCCTGAAGGGTGCCTCCTACGTCTACCCGAACAAGGACTCCGCCGCCGTGCAACCGATCACGCTCACCCTCAACCGGGGCGAAGTCGTCGCACTCGTCGGGGAGAACGGCGCCGGCAAGTCGACCCTGATCCGCATGCTCACCGGACTGACCGTGCCCACCGACGGCCAAGTCCTGTGGGACGAGACCGATCTCGCCGACGCCGACGCGGAATCGGTCTGGCGCCACGTCGGCCTCGTCCCGCAAAAGAACGGCCACTGGCCGCTGGCAGCACGGGAGAACATCACCCTGGGCCAGCCCCACGAGCACGGCGACCAGCAGATCTGGGACGCAGCCGACCGCGTCGGCATGACCACCGCGCTGCGCGAACTCCCCGACCAGCTCGACACGCTCCTCGCGCGCTCGGTCTGGGGCGGCCACGAACTGTCCGGCGGCCAGTGGCAGCGCCTGGCATGCGCCCGGGCGATGTACCGAGAACCGGCCGTACTCGTCCTGGACGAGCCCACCAGCGAGATGGACGCCCGCGGGGAACACCAGATCTTCCGCAAACTGCGGACCACCGCACCCGACCGGATCACCGTGGTGGTCACGCACCGGCTCGACAACGTACGCATGGCCGACCGGGTCATCGTCCTCGAAGAAGGCTGCATCCGGGAGCAGGGCACCTTCGACGACCTCGTAGCCACCGAAGGAAGCCTCCTGGGCGAGCTCTACGCCCTCGCCCAGGACCGCTGACCGACAACACGCACGGCATACACAAACCGGCCTAATACATGATCAAAACGGTCTGAAACCGTCCGTGTCGATCGCCTGGGCACTCCGAGAGAGCATGTAGCCCATGCTCCGTACCGTCGAGAACGTGACCGTACGGAGCACGGGCGGCGCCCGTCACACGCTGACGGATCCCACGATGCCGACCCGGCACCAGGACGCGCCGGCACGCGAAATGCCCGTACAGCCACTGCGAAGGGCGCACTGCGCGAAGCCAGACCCGGGAGCAGGGGTCCGGTCCACGGTCCGGGGAGCGCCTTGCCTGCGGGGAGTCGCCCGTCGGCAGTGGTGGAGGCAGCCCGCCATGCCACGCAGAGGTCCTGGCCACACGGGCACATCGAGAGCACCGCGTACGTGCGCCGCTCGGGCCGGGGAGCTGCCTTGGGGGCGAACCCGGCTCCGGGACGGGACACGGAAGCCGCGGTTCGCGCCCGAAGGCGTGCCGACCGCCGGAGCGGCGCTGGCGTTTTCTTTTGGAGGACGGCCCCTGGTAGCTGGCCTGCACCTGGGTGAGGTGGAGCCACGCCTGAACTGGCCGGTAACCGCTGGTCGTCGATGTGTCTGCCGGCGCCGCTCATCGGGGGGAGCGGGATGCCTGCCCAGCCGGTCCGGTGCCGAGGATTGAGGGTAGGGACCGGTGGGCGTTCCAGAGGTAGGACTCTTGTGGGTGCAGGACACCGGGCTCGGCGAGGGCCAGTTCGGGATAGCTTTCGAACAGGACACGGAGGGTGACGCGGGCGACTGTCCGGGCGAGGTCGGCGCCCAGGAACCGGGAGTGACCGTATCCGAGGGACAGGTGCTGGCTGCGGGTCGGCCGGGTGATGTCGAAGTTCGACGCGAGTCGGTGGATGTCGGGATCGCGGCCTATCGCCGCGAGGTTGGCGGTGATCAGTTCGCCGCGAAGGAAGTGTTCGCCGGTGGGTTCGTCGGTGATGTGGTCGACGACGTATCCGACTGCCGTGTACACCACGGGCGGCTGGTGGCGCAGGGTCTCTTCGACTACGTCGTTCCAGGTTGCGGTGTGGTCGCGGACCAGGCGGAGCTGGTCCGGGTGCCGGAGGAGGTTGACGATGCCGTGGTCGAGGATGTTCGCGGTGATCTTGCTCGCGTCGAGCAGCTGCTTCATGGCGCTCAGCAGTTCCGGCTGCGAGAGACGAGTGCCCGTTTCGACGTCATGAGCTTCGATAAGTTGTGTTGTCAGGTCTTTGCCGGGTTGGGCGCGTTTCACCTCGATCAGGTCACCGAGCAACTGATGAACGGTCCGGCGGTTCAGAGCGGCCCTCCCTGAGCCGGTTCCGTGAGGCTGTCCGGTGGTGAGACCGTGGAAGAGGTCGCGCATGCCGGCCGTCACGCCGAGCAGCATGCCGGTCACCAAGCATGGAAGCCGCACGGCGAACCGGGCACGGAGGTCGACCGTCTCTCGTGGGTGCGGTGCGATGTCGGCGAGGAGGTTGTGCGCGAGGCGCTCGATGTCCGGAATGAACGGTGCGAGGCGTTCGGCGCTGAGGCCGGACGCGGCCAGGCGGTGCAGCCGCCGGCACTCGTCCTCGCGGTGGGCGGAAACGGATCCGATGGCGCGGCCGTGGCTCTGCGGGTTCCATACGCCGGGGCTTTCGCCGCCGAGTCCCCCGGAGCGGAGGGCGTCCGCGTGTCCGGCGACCAGAGGGTTACCGAAGAGGCGCGTGGCCAGCGCGTGGTCGGTTACCGCCCAGGCCCGCTCGCCGTAGGGCAGTTGGACCGGCGCGGCGGCGCCCAGACCGAGGAGCATCTCGGCCTGTTCATGGTGATCGGCCTCCAGCGGGTGGATGGGGTGCAGGTGGCTGAACAGGGTGAGGGAGCTCTGCTTTTCCATGGCCTCTCCGTGGTTTGTGCCGTTGTCGCTCGGGATGGACTCACCGGGCGGGTCCTGTCGGGATGTCCTCTGTTGTCGCTCGCACAAGCGGAGTTACGTAAAGTGATCATGTCGCCTTTCTTGGTTTCATATCGTTACGGAGACCCCCGGCGGGGGGATTCCCCAGTCCTGGAATACCCATCTCGACGACGGATCAAGCGAATCTATTAAACAGCCCGAACGGGCTGTTTAATCAGCTTCACGGCGACACTCGGATAGCTCCCCGGACGGGCACGTTTCAAGCCGTCAGGATCATTTCAGATCAACGGAGTTGTCAGCTTCAGGCGGGTGAGCCGGTCGGGTGCGATATCGAGACCGAGGAGCATTCCGGGCGCTGCTATACCGGGCAGGGTCACCTTCCAGAGCTCGGAGAGCCGCACCGGGAGGCTCGTGCGGTCGTCGGTCGCCTTGGACATGAGCTGGATTCCCACGAAGCTGCCGATCAGCGTCTTGGCCACCTCCGAAGGGGTCGCACTGGGTAGCATTTGCCCGGATTTATGAGCCTGCGTCAACACCTGCTCCACATGCTGTGCCCACTGGTGGAACGTAGGGGCCGCGTTGATCTCCTGCGGCAGTCCGCCGTCGGTCGAGAGTCGGACGCTTCCCCTGATCAGCGAGTTGTTCAGCATGAGATCCACGAAGTGGAACCCGGTATCGATGAGCTCCTGGATCTTGGACTCCTGGGGCGGGACGGTGGCCATCGGCACCTGCTCGGTCAGCAGCGCGATGGCCAGATCCGCCTTGGAGTCGAAATGGTGGTACAGGCGGCCCTTTGTGCTTCCTGTCCGCTCATAGATGGTCTTGAGTGTTGTCGCGGCATAGCCGTGCTCGGCGAAGACCTCGCCCGCGGCGGCCAGGAGGAGAGCCCGGGTGCGGATCGAGCGCTCCTGCTTCGCCCTGGTCCGGGGGAGAACTACGTCCATGAACTTCCTTTTTCGATAGCACTGTTGGCGTTGAGGGATATTCCTCGCCAGTGGCGCACTCGCGAGGAATGATGACAGTATTGCAATACCGCCTGGCGTGGCCGTACTCTTGGCGCCGCCGACGGTCCGTCGGCACTCGTTTCTGATTCGGTGAAATGGAGTCAGGTCGAGTCAATGGATGGAGAGATGGCCCCGTGTCTTTGTCGCAGCGTTGGGCGCGATACGGAATAGGGGCATGCCGATTCGCTGCGGGGAATCTCACATGTTGGACACGGTCTTGTCGTCAGGAGGCAGGGCCGTGCCGCAGGACCGGACACGTCGGTGTCCGGGGCAGCACACGCGTTTTCAGCACCGCCGGCAGGAGCGTCGGCGTGACCGGGAGGCAGAAGTCGGGTGGGGGTGCTCCAGATGTTCCGGGGCGGCAGGGCGAGGGAATCGGGGCTGGGCGTCCGCTCGGTCCGCAGGGAGGCCCGCCGCATCGTCGGGGAGATGCCCATCCCCCGTCCGTTCGACCTCGACGTGCTGATCGCCGGGATCGGGGAGGTACGGGGGCGGACGATCAGGCTCGTGCCCATCCCCGACCGACTGCTGGGGAGCACCTCACTTCACCTGCACAGCACCACCCGCTTCCACCGCGAGAAGATCATCTTCCGTGACTCGGACATCTGTGGTGCGACGATGCCGACGGGATCCCCCACGAAGAACTCGGCCGCGCGGCCCGGGACTTCGCCACGGAACTGGTCCGTCAGCTCATCGGACGGGAACCAGGCCGCCGGCCGCCGGCGCTACGGAACCCGCAAGGAAGCCCGCGCGGAGACCATCGCGGACCTCATGCACAGCCTCGCCGTCATCGGCCTGACCGCACTGCTCCGGTACGCCGCGGCCGTCGACCGGCACGCCCTCCTGGCCGGCACCGGATGCGCATCCTGCGTGGATCCGGCCCGCGTCGCGCCTGGCCGGACGACTTCTACAGACTTTAAGAACCAAGTCTGGATCTTGACGCGGGTCAGTGCGTATGTTCGTCGTCCCCGGGCGGCCCGCCCGGCAGGTACGACCATGAGGAGCAGCATGCGCGCGCGACGGACCGTGTAGGTCCGGATACAGCGGCGGCGTCCGGGAGCGGTAACTCCCGGACGCCGGACGCCCAATCAACACGAAACCGTCCCGGCAAGGGCGGTATCGCCACCATCACCACGCTGATCCCTTAGCTAGAGGCATGTCAGCGTGGCAATCAAAGGGGATTGTTACATGCGCCCAGCCCTGCGCAAAAGGCCCGTCCTGTCCCGAGCGGCAGCCGCACCACTCACCAGCTCCCGCCTGCCTTCGGGGAGTGGCCGATGAGCAGCGATGCCCGTGAGTGGGTGTGGGAGCACAGCTCCAGCAGGGGAAACGCCCGCCTGGTCCTGCTGTCGATCGCCGACCGGGTGGCAGATGAGCAGTGCATCTCCTGGGCCTCGCTGTCCAGCCTGGCCAAGCGCACCCGCGCGTCCCTCTCCA
The DNA here is from genome assembly GCF_042673865.1 of Streptomyces sp. NPDC056987. Taxonomy (NCBI): domain Bacteria; kingdom Bacillati; phylum Actinomycetota; class Actinomycetes; order Kitasatosporales; family Streptomycetaceae; genus Streptomyces; species Streptomyces sp. NPDC056987. The sequence continues at coordinate 31,167 of NZ_JBHURV010000057.1, read as the reverse complement.
CGGTGCGCGAGGCCATCGAGCGCCTGGTCGACTCCGACGAGCTGGAACAGCTCGACGACCTCACGGGGCCTCAGGGCAGCACGGTCTACCGTCTGCCCCTGGCCGCCGTAGCCGTGGCAGCAGCCGCCCGGGACCAGGATGCGGACGCCGACAGCACGGACGGCACGGACGACACGGACGAGTCGGTGGACGAGCCCGAATCCCCTCCCGCTGTGCGGATCTCGGCTCTGCGGCGGTACGGGATCCGGCTCCGTGCAGTGCCGGAATCCCCCGAGGGGTACCGGAAACCGGCAGTACCGGAATCCGGCAGGTCCCGGCGGAAACCGGCACCCCGGGGTACCGGAAACCGGCACAGGGGTGTACCGAAAACCGGCACCCAGAACCGTAGTGAACCGGATAAGAACCGTAGGTACAGCAGTGGTGGTGCCGCCGTCACCCCGGCTGCCGAGTGGGAAGTCGACCCCGACACCCACACCTGGACCCGCCAGCAAGGACACCTCGACCGCCTCGGCGAGGAGGGCTTGGCCCTGGCCGACGCGAAGTGGCGCGCCCACCGCGCCGGTCACCCGCCCCGGTCGGCCGGTGTGTGGGCTGCGGACTGGCGGTCCTGGATCGCCCGGGAGCACGCCCCCAGCCGCCCCAGGCTCCGCGCCCTTCCCGGCGGCGCCGGTGGCGGCCCGGCTCCGGCGGGCGGGATGACCCGCGCCGATGCCCACATGGCCGCCCTTCTCGCCGCTCTCGACGAGCCGACCGGAACGGAGGGCTGACCGTGGACCGCCGCGAAATCGCCGCCCTGCTCGCCTACATCGGCCGGCTCGACCCCCGCACCATCCGCACCGAGAAGGGCGAGGCCAGCGACCAGATCGCCCAGTGGCACGTACTGCTCGCGGACGTGCCCCCGGCCACGCCCTACGGCTGGGACGCCCGGATCGCCGCCCACCAACACATCCGCACCTCGCCCTACCCGATCCTGCCCGCGGACATCGCCCGTCCCTGGGACAGCTACCGGCGCGAGCGCCTGGCGCGGCATACCGACCCCACCCCCCTCGCCGATCCGAACGACCAGATTGCCTATACCGCCGAGTTGATCGGCACCCGGCGTGCCGTCGCCACCGGCAGCGTCCAGCCCCGGGAGGACCGGGCGATCACCAGCGGTCGCGGCCGAATCGACCCGGAGCTGAAGGCGCGGCTGAAGGAGGTCGGCTCCTGCATCCCGCCAGCCGCCCGCGCCGCCCTCAGGCCCTTCAGGCCCGCCCGCGCGGCTCGCGAGGCGGCCGTGGCCCAGGGACGGCCCGACGCCCTCGCGGTGATGTGCGAGTGGTGCCAGGCACCGGTCGGTATGCCGTGCCGTAACCGCCGAATCGGCCCCAAGGACGGAACGCGCCGAACCACCCCGCGCGCCACCCCGCACTCCGGCCGCCTCGACCTCGCCACCACCCAGCAGGCCCAGGAGCCCCAGCGGCTGCAGCAGCCCACACCGGCCTGAACGGCCCCATGCCTGCGCCGGTGCACCCCGTCAAGGTGCACCGGCCCCCAACATCCCGCTGCGGCCCCGCGCGCCCCGCGCCGTGCCGCGGCCGGTACCGAACGCCGCGTCCGCCTCCCCGGCCCCAGGCGGAGACGCGGCATGACATCGGAGACCCATGCGCCACATCACCACCCACGCCACACCGGCCACCGGCCTGCGCGGCATCGCCGACACCAGCTGGCAGCCCCGAGGCGCCTGCCACGGCATGGACGTCGAGGACGCCGAAGCCGTGTTCTTCCCCCAGCCCCGGGACCACGAGGCCATCGCCGAAGCCAAGGAGCTCTGCGGCTGGTGCCCGGTGCGCCGCGAGTGCCTCAACTTCGCCCTGGAGAACGTCCTCAAGGAAGGCATCTGGGGCGGGCTGACCGAGGCCGAGCGGCGCCCCTGGCACGACGGACTGCCCCAGCGCCGCGACTACCGGCGCGTAGCCGCCTTCTTCAACGGACGCGACGTCCAGCTCACCGAGTCCGAACGCCAGCTCGCCATCGACCTCGCCTACCTGCGCGGATGGCGTCCCGTCCGGCTCGCCGTAGCCCTGCAGATCAGTGTCAAGCACGCCCGCGACCTCCTCCACCAGGTCGCCAACAAGGTCTTCGACCGAGACCGCAACCTCGGCATGCCACCCAACCCGCACAAGAAGAAGGGCAAGGGCAAGCAGTCCGCCCCGGCCCACAGACGGCCCGCAACCGCGCGACCCACAACCACGCCGCCGGCACCCCGCCCAGGGCCGTCGGCCTGCGCGGACGCCCTTGCCGGAAGGGCCGTATGACGTCCCTCGGCGCTGTCCCGGACCTGTCCGTCCTCCTCGCCGCCGGAATCCCCGCCACCGCCCTGGCCCTGGCCCTCGCGGGGTGGGCATTCCGCCGCCGGAACACGACCCCGCAGAAACGTCTCCGCAGTCCGGCGGTGAAGGTCGCCACGCTCGCCGCGCTCGGCTGCACCGCCTACAGCGCCGACACGAGCTGGCGCTTCGCCGCCGACTACCTCGACATGGCCGGCACCGCCGAACGCGCCGCCATGTTCGCCGCCGCCGAACTCGCCCTGTTCGCGACCGCGCTGATGGCCCGCCAGAACCTCGCCACCCTGGGTGCGCCAGGGCTGCCCGGGACGCTGGTCTGGGTCATCACCGGTGTGCAGATAATCCCCGCGTACGCCGAGAGCGGCCCCGTCGGCGGCACGGTCCGCGCCTTCGTCGGACCGGTCATGGCCGCGATGCTGTGGCACCTCGCCATGGGGATCGAGCTGCGTCTGCACACCCCTGGCGCAGCTTCCCACGGCCTGATCGCCACCCTGGGACGGGAAGCACGTGAGCGGCTGCTCTCCCGCCTCGGCATCGCCGCCCGGGACCGCGACGCCGCCCAGATCACCCGCGACCGCGCGACCGCCCGTGCCGTCGCCCTCGCCGCACGGCTCGCCGAACGCACCCCCGAACAGCGAACCAACTGGCGCGGCCGACGCCTCACCCAGCGGCTGTCGAAAGCAATCGGCCGCGCCTCGGTCGGAACCGACCCCCTCCAGCGGACGGAGCTGCTCGACCAGCTCGCCGCCCGCCGCCACGCCCTCGACCTCGCCACGGTCCCCCTCCCCTCCCCCTGGTCCCCACACCACGACAACGACAGGCCCGCCTCGGTCCCCGCGGTCAGGGGACCGGGGACCGCGGTCCCCATCAACGGTCCCCAGACCGGCGCCGAACCGGCCGCCGAACCGGTCCCGGGGGCCGCGAGGGGACCCGTCCCCGGTCCCCAGGACCGCAGCGCGGGGACCGGGGACCGCAGCGCGGGGACCGGGGACCGCAGCGCGGGGACCGGGGACCGCAGCGCGGGGACCGGGGACCGCAGCGCGGGGACCGATAAGGCCCTCGACAGCGGCACGGGGACCACCGCGTCTGCGGGCGAGGTCGCTGCTCACACGGGTGACTCGAACCGGGGACCGAGGAGCGCCGAGTCGGGGACCGACCCCAACGGGGACCGGGGACCGACCACCACCAACACGGGGACCGACCCCAACGGGGACCGGGGACCGACGGTCTCTCCGCAGGGGCGCAGGGTCGCGAAGGCCGGGGGCACGGGCAAGCGGCGTGGCGGTCGCAGCCCGCAGAGGACGCGTCCGGGGCGTGAGCCGGAGCAGTCCGTGGAGCAGCTCGTCCGTCGGATCAGCCCTCATGTCCCCGCGTTGCTCGTGCGGGATGGCAACGAGTCGGTCACCCGTGCCCAGTTGCGGGAGATCCTGCGGCGCGAGGGCCTGCCCGGTGGCCGCAACGACCGGCTCGGCCTCGTCCTGCGGCATGTGCGGGACGAAATGACCAGCAAGACGACAAGGAGCACCACTCGATGAAGACCTGCCGTCGTTTCACCCTGCTTCACCGGCAGTTCGAGCAGGAGATCAGGTTTCTGACCGAGCACTCGGCACGGCATGCCGGCCGTCGCGTCGCGAAGTCCAATGCGACGTACGCGATCTCGGCGAAGCAGCGGATGGCCCGGGCGCTCAGTGGCCATGTCGGCCGCTGTCCCGAGTGCGGCGGATAAGCGCAAAGACACAGCACACAGGCCCTTTCCGACCGGTGGCCCGGCCTGACGCCGGGCCGTCGGCGGCCCGTTCTAGGAGGTACCGTCATCGACTCCCGTATCGCCCGCTCGTGCGGCCCGACGACCGCTGAGGCCGGCGCCTGGGCGGACGTCCTGGTCCGCCGTCGGCTTCTGCACGCCGCGGTCCTCACCCCGGGCGGCCAGTGGCTCGTCCAGCACCGCCGCGACAGCCCCGTTCTCCTCCTCGCGGGACCGGCCGGTGTGCTCGAACTGGCTGCCGCCATCCAGCAGCGTCTCCGGACCACGGGGCATGAGGCCCGATGACGAACCCGGAGGAGGTCAGCCACGCCCCGGATCGCGAGTCGACGTTCAACTCGGTCTCGGGGCGAGCAAGTTGGGGCGGAAGCATAGCTTCCGCCGATCCCGCCCCCGAGGGGGCGGGATCGGACCTGCACCGGGGGGCGCAGGTCCATCAGGCTTCGACCGGGGGCGGATCGAAGCCGGGGCAGGAGGAGAAGCAGACTGAGCCGCGCGCCCGCCGACAGCGCGCTTCCCGCGCCCGTCAGCGACCGCGTCAACCGCCCGAGAAGAAGCGTCTGCGCCAGCCCGCGACGCGATTCAACGACGATGAGTACGCCCTGATCGAGTCCGCCGCCGCCCGGTGCAATCTGTCCGTCGCCGGGTTCCTCGCCCGCTCCGCGCTCGCTGCCGCCCGTGACCTCGACCGCACCCGTGCCGAGATCGCAGACGAACGCGAAGTGATCACAGCCCTGTTCGACAGCAGGCGTCGGCTCGGCTGGGCCGGCAGCAACCTCAACCAGGCAGTCAAGGCCCTCAACTCCGGTGCCGACGCTCCTCATCTCGAAGCGGCCGTCGCCGCCGTACGGCGTGCCGCCGACACCGCGCACGAAGCCTCCACACGGCTGATCGAGCACCACGGCTCGTGATCCCCAGCGTCAACCCGTCCGGGTCGGACACCCGAGGGCTCCTCTACTACCTCTACGAGACCGGCAAATACGAGGACCACACCGACCCCCACCTCGTGGCCTCCTTCGACGGAATGTCCCCGGACCCCGGCCGCGACCCGAACGCCTCCCTCACCGACCTCCAGCAGCTCCTGGACCAGCCGGTGATGGCCCTGGCCAAGCACCGCCGTCCGGCCAAGCACGTGTGGCACACCTCCGTCCGCGCCGATCCGGGAGACCGGATCCTGTCCGACGAGGAGTGGGCCGGCATCGCCCGGCGCATCGTCGCCGCCACCGGCATCGACCCCGGCGACGGAGAGTCTGGCTGCCGCTGGGCCGCCGTACGCCACGCGGACGACCACATCCACATCGTCGCCACCCTCGTCACCGAGGACGGGCACCGTCCCGACGACTTCCGCTCCGGCACCCGCGCCCAGGCCGAGGCCCGGCTCATCGAGAAGGAACTCGGCCTCCACCAGGTCACCCCCGGCGACGGCACCGCCGCCCAGCGGCCCACCAGCGCCGAACACCACAAAGCCAAACGCCAGGGCCGCGAGCGCACCGCGCGCGAGGAACTGCGCGAGACGGTACGGCGGGCAGTGGCAGGCGCGACCGGCGAAGAGGAGTTCTTCGCCCGGCTCACCGCCGCCGGCCTCCTGATCCGTCAGCGCACCGCCCCTTCCGGGGACCTGCTGGGATACAAGGTCGCCCTGCCCGACGACCGGAACAAAGACGGCGAGCCGGTGTTCTACCCCGGAGCGCGCCTCGCCCCCGACCTCTCCCTGCCCCGCATCCGCGAGCGCTGGTCCGGCGACGCCCAGGACCAGGACACCCCGGCCCTCCCGCCGGATCGCACAGTCCGTACCGGCCCAGGCGCCCCGGCCGCCGCCCGGCGAACAACAGCGACGGCAGCGTGGCGGGCCGTGCTCGTCATCGAGCACAGCGACGACTCGGCCGCAGCCGCCTCCATCGCGTCGGCCGGCGAGGTCCTGGACGCGCTCGCGAAAACCTCCGCCGCCCACACCTGGCGCGAACTACACGACGCCGCCCGCGCCTACGAGCGCGCCTCCCGCTCCCACGTCCGCGCCGAACGCGGCCACGACCGGGCACTGCGGCAGGCCGCCCGCGACCTCGTCCACGCCGGCCCCGCCCTCGGCCGGGGCGAGGACGGAGCCACCACGGCGATGGCGATCGACATGCTGTTCTTCCTCATCACCGCCACCATGCACTGGCACGCCAAGAAGGGCCACGCCCAACAGGCCGCCGCCGCCCGCCAGACCGCCGAGCACCTGCGTGCCGCCTACCAGACCGCCTCCACCCAGCCCCTCACCGCGCTCTACCAACGCGGCCGACACCTCACCCGGCCCCAGCTCCAGCAACAGACGACAGTCCTGCGCCAGACGCTGCCGAAACTGGCCGAGAGAATCATCGCCGAGCCCGGCTGGTACGCCCTGGCCGCGACCATCACCGACGCCGAATCCTCCGGCCATGACCCCGCCATGCTTCTGTCCAATGCCGCCCGGCGCCGCGAACTCACCACCGCCGACTCGATCAGCGACGTACTGGTATGGCGGATACGGCAGATAGCCGACCTGCCCGCCGACACCCCGGACAAAGACACGCTCATGACTCACAGAACAAGACCCCAGCCACCCGCACCCGGCCGACACCATGGCGCGGAGAACCCAGCGAGCAAGACCCGGTGATCCCCCACCCGGTCCACAGCAGCAGTGCCAGTACACCACCGAGACCAGGGACAACACCGCTCTCCCTCGCCCTCCAGCATGCCTGTGTGCCGCTCCGGCCCGAGCAGCGGCCACATCCACGCTGCCCCGAAAATTGGATGTTGACTTTGTGAATTGAAACCGGCAGCGGCGTAGGGCACGATCAATGACGCGCACAGGACAAGTCAAAGGAGGACGTCACGATGTTTGACCGGATACGCCGCCGGGCGGAGGAGCCCAACGACGCGCAGCGCCGGTTCTTCGAGCTGTCGGCGCGGCTGCAGGACCCGGGCTCGCCGGAGGCGGGGCAGGTGTGGGCCGAGCTGGAGCGCGGCGAGCAGGCTGACGCGGTGGACGACTCCCTGTCACCGGAGCTGCGGGTGCCCAGCCGCGACCAGCTCGGCGGCATGATGATGCCCTGGCCGCAGCCGCTCGTTCTCGACGAAGAGATGGTCGCCTGCTCCGAGTGCGGCGCGTACCGGGACTGGCTCGTCCTCTCCGCTCGCGACCAGATCTGGCTGCGCTGCCGGGCCGGTCACCAGCAGTTGGAGACCCGTCTGGACACCGCCTGGTACAACCGCAACTCCGGGCCGTGGGTTTCGACGCATGCTACGTTTGAGGACTGTCTGCGTCACCTCGGACACTGACCCCCACTCCTACGACCCCCACCGGGCCTTCGGGCCCGGGTACTGACCGCCCGTCACCTAGCATCAAGGGGTCAGTACAGTCATGCGCGTTCGCACCGTCACCACCATCCTGGGTATCAGCGCCGTTCTCCTCGCCGTCCCTGCCTGCTCCGCCGACACCACCGGCATGACGCCCGGCACCGCCCCCTCCTCGGTCGGGGAACCGGCCCGGCCCGGCCAGAATGCCGCTCCGCTGTCCTCGGCCGCGCTGAAGGCGCGCCTGCTCGACGAGCAGGACCTGGGCAGCGGCTACCTCCGCAAGCCGGAGCGTGTCACCCGGCACGACGACGTCACCGTCATCGGCTGCCCGGCCCTGAACAAGCTGGGCGGCGACGCGGCGACCGGCTCGCTCACCTTCCCGCGCAAGGCGAAGGCCACCTTCACCTACACCGGCAGCAGCAGCTCGGAGGTCTCCGAGGAGCTCTACAGCGACAGCGCTAACACACTGTCCGACAGCATCGGCCAGATCTTCGATGCCATGACCGGCTGCCCCACCTATCAGGTCGTCGCGGGCAGCACCGTCATCGACATGGCCACGCAGAAGCTGACCGCACCCCGCCGGCTCGGCGACGAGCAGTGGAGCCAGCTCCTGACATTCTCCGTTGGAGGGCAGAGCACCGTGGTGAAGCAGACCGCGATCCGCGACGGCAGCCTGCTGCTGGTCGTCTCCGGCTCCCCGGCTCTCGTCGACCGCCATCTCGACAAGGCCCTCGCCAAGGCGACAGCGGGCGGCTGACCGGCTCCCGGCATGCCGCTGCCCCCGACCGAGGAATCTGGTCGGGGGGCAGCGGCGCCGTGCTACACGTCCCGCTGAGCGGTCCGGCGTTCTAGTGCTCTGACCGCATAGGTTGGCCGGTTTGGTGATCGTGGCGGTTGGATGGGCGGTGACGTCCGATCCGACCGCTGGAGGCGCGGTGGCCGAGCCTGTCCGTGTGCGCAGACTGACCGACCAGGAGGGGCAGAAGCTGCAGCAGATCGTGCGCCGGGGCAGCACCAGCTCGGTGCGCTATCGACGCGCGATGATGCTGCTGGCCTCGGCCGGCGGGAACCGGGTGCCCGTGATCGCCCAGCTGGTGCAGGCCGACGAGGACACTGTCCGGGACGTGATCCACCGGTTCAACGAGATCGGCCTGGCCTGCCTGGACCCTCGGTGGGCGGGAGGCCGTCCCCGCCAACTCAGCCCTGACGACGAGGACTTCGTCATCCAGACGGCCATCACCCGCCCGGCCAAGCTCGGCCAGCCCTTCACCCGCTGGTCCCTGCGCAAGCTCGTCGCCTACCTGCGCAAAGCCCACGGCCACGTGATCGGCATCGGCCGCGAGGCGTTACGCTGCCTGCTCGCCCGCCGCGGCATTACCTTCCAGCGCACCAAGACATGGAAGGAATCCCCCGACCCCGACCGCGAGGCGAAACTGGACCGAATCGAGGAGGTCCTCGACCGCTTCCCCGACCGGGTTTTCGCCTTCGACGAGTTCGGCCCGCTCGGGATCCGTCCCACCGCGGACTCGGGCTGGGCTGAGCAGAAGCGCCCCGACCGGCTGCCCGCCACCTACCACCGCACGCACGGCGTGCGCTACTTCCATGGCTGCTACTCGGTCGGCGACGACACCCTGTGGGGTGTCAACCGTCGCAGAAAGGGCGCCGCCAACACGCTGGCCGCGCTGAAGTCGATCCGCGCTGCCCGGCCAGACGGCGCCCCGATCTACGTGATCCTGGACAACCTGTCCGCCCACAAAGGTGCCGACATCCGCCGATGGGCCAGGAAGAACAAGGTCAAGCTGTGCTTCACCCCGACCTATGCATCCTGGGCGAACCCGATCGAAGCCCACTTCGGACCGCTTCGGCAGTTCACCATCGCCAACTCCCACCACCCCAACCACACCGTCCAGACACGGGCCCTGCACGCCTACCTGCGCTGGCGTAACGCCAACGCCCGCCACCGTGACGTCCTGGCCGCCGAACGACGTGAACGCGCCCGCATCCGCAGTGAGAAAGGCATCCGCTGGGGCGGACGTCCCCTCAAGACCGCAGCGTGAGCGCACTTCCCACCCCGTGCACGGCTCCTCGTGAAAGGCTGGGAGCATGATGGGTGGACCGTCTGAGAACCCAGAACTCTGGGCATTCCTGGAATCACTGCACCGCGGCGAGTTCCTTTCCGGCACCGTCACAGCGATCGAACGGTTCGGTGTGTTCGTTGCGCTGGACGACGGACCCGACCATCCGGTCTTCCCCGGCGTCGGGTTCATCTCCTTCGCTGAACTGTCCTGGCGACGTTTCGAGGCAGCCTCCGACGTCGTGCAGGTTGGACAGCGCGTCTCATGCGAGTTCCTCCAGTTCGACACGTGGAACCTGGAGGCCAGACTGTCCTTGAAAGCCACACAGCCGGACCCCTTTCAGGTATTCGCTGACACCATTGCGGTGGGGCAGAAACTGCCTGGCCAGGTCACCAAGCTGATCCCGTTCGGCGTCTTCGTCCAGGTCGCCGAAGGAATCGAGGGACTGGTTCACCTGCGAGAGCTCGCCTGGACACCGGTGGAGACTCCATCAGATGTCGTCCAGGTCGGCGACAAGATCACGGTGGTCGTCACCGAGATCGACCGAGAGCGACGCAGGCTAGCCCTCTCCCGACGACAAGGCTCATCCGCCGGCATGTGATGCGCTGTCTTCCTGCGACAGCTCCCTTGCGCGAGTGTTCCTGAACGTCTGCTCAGTCAAAGGAGGCACACTCGCCAGGCCGGTGAACCTTTGCGGTCACAGCACTAGACGGCCGGCGCGCGCAGGAGCCGCTCGCGGGTGGCCTCCGGCAGCACCCGGCGCAGGACCGGCACCGTCGAGCTGAGGGAGGCGGCGAACGCGGCCACCAGGTCATGCGGAACGCTGGCGCCGAAAGACGCCACCCACAGGTACGGGGCGCCGGGGTCGGGCTCGGACCATGCCTGCCATCCGGTCGGGCCCGCCTCACCGGACCCGGTGGTCAGGGCGCGCGGGTCGCCGTCCTGGATGAGAGGCGGCACCCCGCCGAGGTTGAAGCGCGAGGTGAACGCGGGATCCACTGCCGCGTGGGGCTGCTCGATGTCACGGAGCCAGCCGTGTGCGGCGACGGCGTCGAGGACCAGCTCGGGTCCGGCGAGCGGCACGGCAGGCTCGTCGCGGGCGTCGAGCGCGACAAGGAAGTCGGCCACGGCCTCCCCGGGGACGTCCGGAGTGAAGTAGGCCGACCACGCGGCCAGCGGACTACTCGTGTCCGCGCGCGCCGATACCTGCCAGGCCACCGGCCGGCCCCCCAGGTGGAACGGCTCGTCGGCCAGACTCCACTGGGCCCAGCGCAGGTTGTCGGGGCTGATGTGCAGGACCGTGCTGCGCAGGACCTGACGGTCCTCCGTTGCCTCGGCCGGGTCGTGCCGCCCGCGGACGATCGTCAGGCTCGTCCAGCCCAGACCGGCGAGCGTGTCGGCAACGGTGTCGTAGAGGCGTCCGTCGTCACCGGCCAGATAGCGGGGACCGACCCAGTACGCGCCCGGGGCGCCGTGGGGAACGGACGGGTCGAGCGGAGAGTCGGGGTACAGGGCGCCTCCAAGGGCTCGGTGCGGGTTCTACTGGGGGGACGGTGCGGCGGCGCCTGGACCGGCCACTGTCAGGTGAGGGTCACGGCGACCTCGGGCGGCAGATGACCGAACTGTGTGTCCACGTCCCGCCCTTCGGCGGGATAGACCACCCTCCGACCGTTCTCGTCCACGTACTGCCGCACCGGAGCACTCCGGCCACAGCCGGACAAAAGATCAATGAGACCGCCGACGGCCATCTCCGTATGAGCCACGGACAGCCTCCTTGGTGCGGAGAAGACAGTGAACGGTGGACCCCGGCCTGCCGCTGTCGGTCCGCACAGGGCATACACGATCAGGTTGACGTCACCTGCGGACCGCTCGTCCATGCTGTGTGGGACTGGCCGCGACCAATCCATCCACTCGCGCAGCAGGGCTTTCGACGGCGGTGAACAAACCAGGCCAACGAGGACCCCGGTCACCGGCCACCATCTTTCTTTGACCTGGGGATCCTTGCGGAGTTGTCTACGTTGACATGACCTCAGACGCGTTGGCCAGTCTTTCCGTGCACTTCCTTGTCTGCCCCGGGCGAACTCGCCCGGTCCCAACGAACCGAGTCGCCGCCGTTCGTCTCAACGAATCCAGTCGCCGCAGGCCGGAGGATCAGTGCTGCGGGCTCGCCCCAGCGAGGGCTGCCTCAACCTCCCATGCCCCCGACTGCATCACGAAAAAGCCCCGCGGGCAGCACTCCTGCGCGATCCACGGACACGTTCGGCCCGCTCAATCTAATGCCCACCCTGGCCGACAGCGGGCAGAAGGCGGCGGCAGACACAATGCCCCCGACCGCGATCCCGACCCCGCTAGAAAGCGACCTACTCGGCCCTGCTCTCGTATAGCTACGGCGAACGGACATGTAGCGCTGGGTAACGCTCGGGGCTGCGTTCGCCGTGAAGGCCGGCGGTGCAGCGGTTGGCGGTAGCTTCGGTTCCGTTTCGAGGTCGACTTATCGGACTTCCTTGGCCTGATGACTCGTCAGGACGATGCCGCAGTAAATACCGGATTTACTGCGGCAGAGCCTCTACGGTGATCTTCGCGACCTGCGGTGGACTCTCCGGCCGCCGCAGGCGAGGTGTACGCATTTACTGCGGCAGCGCCGGAAGGGCGGGGCAGGCGTGACGATCGAACCAGCGACCGAACCCGGGAACGGGGGCGCGCTCCGCCTCCCGCGCGCCCGGGTCGTACCCCTGTCCGTCCCGCCCGCCTCGTACACCGCGGCCATCGAGCGGTACCTCACCGGAGCGGGCATCGCCAAGTCCTCCGCGCGGATCTACCGGATCTCGTTGACGACGTGGGGATGGATGCTCGCCGGCGAACCGGCGCCGACCGGACCAGCCCGCCGGGGCGCGAAGCCGCCCGTCTTCCCGGTCACCGCGATCGACGACCCGGCACTGCCCGAGGCGCTGGCCGAACTGGCGGCAGCGCGGGCGGACGAGATGGACGCCGACACCGTCAACCGGGAACTGTCCATCGCCCGCAAGGCGATCGGCTGGTGGCAGTGCCAGGGCTGGATCATGAGCGACCCGACGATCGGCATCGAGCGGCGGCCGGCCCCGCCGGACCGCACCAAATCCCTCGCGGAGAACCAGATCGCCGCCCTGTGGCGCCTGGACGTCGCCCTGCGGGAGAAGACGTTCTGGAAGATGCTCTACGAGTCCGCCGCCCGCGCCGAGGAGGTGCTGTGCCTGAACGTGGAAGACCTGTACCCGCAGGACAAGCGCGGCAGGATCACCGCCAAGGGCGGGGCGACCGAGTGGATCCACTGGCAGTCCGGCACCGCCCAGCTCCTGCCCCGACTCATCGCCCGCCGCACCCACGGCCCGCTGTTCCTTACCGACCGCAAGGCCCCGGCCGGGACACCGACGCTCGACGTGTGCCCGGAGACCGGCCGGGCCCGGCTCTCCTACCGCCGGGCCGAGGAGATCTTCGAGGAGAACACCCGGTTGCTGGCCAACCCGCTGGCCTCGCCCGAGGGCATCGAGGACCTGGACGGCTGGACCCTGCACCGGCTGCGGCACTCCGCGCTCACCCACGACGCCGAGGGCGGCACCTCCACCCCGATGCTGCTGGCCCGCTCCCGGCACGCCTCCGTCCGCTCCCTGGAGCGATACGCCCGCCCTGGCGTTGACGCGGTCGCCCGGCATGTCGCTGAACGCGACTCCGCAGCCCGCCGCCGGCGCTGAGCCTCACGCCGGTGCCTCGCTGTACGGGGAGACGTGACCGTCAAGTGCGTGCCTGTCGGCGGCCAGTAGACTCGACCGCCGTGGCGGACACCCAGTACGAAGACCTGTTGCGGCTGGTACTTACCTCCGGGACGGCCAAAGCCGACCGGACGGGTACCGGCACCCGAAGTGTCTTCGGGCACCAACTGCGCTACGACCTCTCGCAGGGGTTCCCGCTGATCACCACCAAAAAGGTGCATCTCAGGTCCATCGTGTACGAGCTGCTCTGGTTCCTGCGTGGCGACTCGAACGTCGGCTGGCTGCAGGAGCACGGCGTCACCATCTGGGACGAATGGGCCGACGCGAACGGCGAACTCGGTCCGGTTTACGGCGCACAGTGGCGGTCCTGGCCCGCCCCGGACGGCAGGCACATCGACCAGATCAGCGAGGTTCTCGACACTCTGCGCCGGAACCCAGACTCCCGCCGGATGATCGTCTCCGCCTGGAACGTCGCCGAGCTGGACAAGATGGCTCTCGCGCCCTGTCACGCCTTCTTCCAGTTTTACGTCGCCGACGGCAAGCTCTCCTGCCAGCTGTACCAGCGCAGCGCGGACCTGTTCCTCGGCGTCCCGTTCAACATCGCCAGCTATGCCCTCCTCACGCACATGGTGGCTCAGCAGGCCCGCCTCAAGCCGGGCGACTTCATCTGGACCGGCGGCGACTGCCACATCTACGACAATCACGTCGAGCAGGTGACCGAGCAGCTGTCGCGCGCCCCGTTCGAGTTTCCCGGGTTGCGTCTGCGCCAAGCCAACTCGCTTTTCGACTATGCCTACGCCGATGTGGACGTGCACAACTACCAGCACCACCCGGCCATCAAAGCCCCGGTCGCGGTGTGAACGTCGGGCTGATCTGGGCGCAGACCCTTGATGGCGTGATCGGTGCGGACAATGCGATTCCGTGGCGCCTGCCTGAGGACATGGCACACTTCAAGGCAACCACCCTCGGCCATCCCGTGGTGATGGGGCGCAAGACGTGGGATTCGCTGCCTCCACGATTCCGCCCGCTGTCCGGCAGGCGCAACATCGTGGTGACCCGTGATCCGCAGTGGGTGGCCAGTGGTGCCGAACGCGCCGGGTCTGTCGCCCAGGCTCTGGAGCTTGCAGCCGAGACGTCGGAGCGAGCTGCCCCTGCTGCAGCATGGGTGATCGGAGGCGGGGAGATTTACCGGGCCGCCCTGGGGTACGCCACAACGCTCTCGGTGACTGAGGTCGACTGGACGGTGGACGGCGACACCTATGCGCCGCCACTGGGCCCGACGTGGAGAGTCACCGAGGACAAAAGCTGGCAGTCTTCCGTGTCCGGACTGCGCTACCGCATCCGCAGGTACACGCGGTGACAGTCGACTCACAACCCCGAGGCGGCGGCTGTCTCATCCTGCGCCATGCGAGGGTTGGGCACTGTAGCCGCCCTGATACCTAGGTCCAGTTCCAGGCGGCTGCTCATGTCCAGCTCGAACCGGCCGTAGGGGTTCACGTGGGTCCAGAACAGCGGTGACAGTGCCCGCCGGTCCGCGTCGGTGAGGGTGTCGGCCCACTTCGGATCGGCGAGGACCTGCTGCATCAGCAGCGTGTTGACGTGAACCAGGGCGGACTGGAGCAGGTGCAGGGCGAGCATGGACACCTCCTGGGACTCCTTGTCCTGCCCTGCCAGGTCGCCGTCTTTGCCATAGAAGAGGTCCTTGTTCGCGCTGTTCCAGTTCTCCACGACCTGCAGGCCCTCGTGGATCTCCTGGCGCAGCTCGACGTCGGCGAGGTAGTCGCAGACGAACGAGGTACGCACCGCGCGTCCCAGCTCTTCGATCGCCTGGTAGGTGGGGTGCTTGGGGCCGCCGCGGGTGAAGCGGCGCAGGACCTGCTCGGCCTCGGCGGTCCCCAGGCGGAGCGCGGTGGTGTACTTCACGATCTGGTCGTACTGCTGGCGGATCAGGTCCCAGTTGATCGTCTTGGTGGACAGCACCGGTGCGAGGTTCGGCCAGTTGTCGTCCTCGCCTGCGGCCGGCCGGTACAGCCGGGCGGAGCCGATGTTCTTCAGCCTCGGCATGAGCTTGAAGTCGAGCATGTGGGCGAAGGCGAAGCCGACGATGGACGCGCCGTGGGTGTCGGTGTACTGCCGGTCCACCTCCATGTCTGTGCAGTGCCGCAGCACGCCCTCGATCATCGAGGCGACTTCGGAGGCCGAACAGCTCTTGAGCTGGGAGTAGATGCACACCGACTTCCGCTCGACGTGCCAGTAGATCATCACGCCGGGGCCACGGTAGCGCTGGTGCCACTCGGTCATCAGATTGCTGGACCAGGAGCCGAACTTGCGGCTGTCGGAGGCGCAGGCGGTGCCGGTGCCCCACCACATTACGTCGCGGGCGGCGAAGGTGGCGTTGACCAGCTTCACCAGCGCGGCGCGCATGTTGGCCCGGTTGACGAACAGGTGTCGCACCCTACGCAGCGTCGCCTCGCTCTCGCCGTGCTTGCCGGTCACCGCGACCCGTTTGATGCCCATGTTGGTGCCCAGAGCGAACAGAACCAGCAGCAGGCGGCGCCGCAGCACGTCCTTCGAGAGGTTCTCGCGGGTGGCGACCGAGGAGAACTCGGCGATGAAGTCCGTGTCGAACTCGGCATACTTCAGGATGTCCAGCAGGTCGATGGTGCCCCAGCGCCGTTCGATCTCCGCCTTGATCGACACCAGGGACTCCGGCTCATCCTGCTTGCCGCGTGGGGAGACCCTGATCCACGGCTCGCCGTGCTTCTTCACGATCGCCACCCCGTCAGTGGTGCCCTCCGCCAGGGCCTGCTCGAAGCGGTCCAGCGAGGCGCGGAGCTTGCCTTGCAGGGCGGCGATGAACTCGCCGGCGTCCTGCGGCTGGCGGATCGCGGCGTAGTGGACGTCCCGGTTGTCCTCGAAGTCGGCGGGCAGGTCGTCCTCCGGGTTGCGCCACCGGTTCGCGCCCACCACCCAGATCTCCCGCCGGCGCAACGCGTCCCGCAGCGACACGAGCACGCACAGCTCGTACGGGATGCGCTCGACGCGGCCCTTGTCGTCCACCACCGCAGCCCGCCACTGCTCCGGGACCACTCCGTCCAGCGGCACCGTCTCGGCCGGGTCGAAGAAGGCGCCCTCCTTCAGTGGCTGCTCCAGGTACCGCTTGAGCAGGTCGATCGCGTCCATCACCGGCCGGTACGCGGTGTTGTTGCACTTCAGCGTCAGCCCCTTCAGCAGCGGCGCGAGCATCCGCCTCCAGTGCGCCGAGTACGACGACCGCAGTACCGTGCGGACCCGGGCTTTGTAGCGTGCTTCGTTCGCCGCGGCCTCTGCCGCCAGGGCCTTGAGCGTCTTCTCTCCGCCGACTACAGGGAAGATCACCCGCCGCACCGTGCCGGACGGCTCCGACAGCGCCGCCTCCGCGACCCGCAGCAGCATCGCCTCCTTGCCGCGGACCTTCCTCAGCTCCGCCCCCAGCTCCTTCTCGACCTTCCGCTCCGCCCTCGTGTTGATCTTCAGCACGAGCTGGATGAACAGGTCCACCAGCGAGTCGGTGATCTCCGTCTGCCGGACATGGCACAGCGTGGCCAGCAGCGTCAGTCGCCGCGGCGGCTTCATCCGCTCCAGGTTCGCCGGGTACTCCTTCGACGCACGCGCCCGCCAGGCGTCGACCAGCTTCTCCGACACGTCGGCGAACAGGTCCGCGGGCAGTTCCAGCCGTCTCACCCGCTCCAGCTTGTTCACCTCGGCCAGCAGGCTCTCCAGGCCCGGGGCTCCAGGGTCCGTCTTCAGCTCGGTGAAGTGCGACCGCCCGCCCCCGGCCGCCGCGCCAGCGGTGTCCTTGTTGTGCTCTGTGCCGTCGCCTGCAATTAGGTCTTCCAGCCGGGAGCGGGTGACGTGGCTGATTCGGTCCGTCGTGCTGCGGCAAAACCGCTTCTCGAAGTCCTTGACCGCCTTGCCGACCAGCCGCCGTACCTGCCCCGGCGCCGGCGGCTCGACGCGGTCGTTGCGGCACCGGGCCACCACCGCCGCCGCGAGCCGGTCGCGGGACAACTCCACCGGGCACAACTCGGTCGCCAGCCACGCGGCCAGCCGGTCCTGGTCCTCTTCGGTGTTCGCCCGGAACCCGTACGCCGCCCGGATCTCGCCCCGATGCCGCTGGATCGCCTTGCTCTGCCAGTCGTAGTCCGCCCACGCCTCCGCAGGTACCTTCACCTGCTGGGCTACGTACTCCACAGCGGCGGCCGGCACCTCCTTGGCCGACTCCGGGAACCGGGCCTCCACCTCGAAGAACTTCAGCAGCAGCGCGAAGCCAAGTCTCGTCGTCCCGGACTTGTTCCGCACCCGCTTCATGTCGTCTTCGAGCAGCGTCCAGACCTCGATCAGGTCCTCCGGCTCCCATTCCTGCCGCACCCGTGCTCCTCTACCCCACCCGAGATCACTCGTTCAGCTCAACGAGACGCCCAGCGAGGGGAAACGACGACCACCACGGTCACGCAGCGCTACATGTCCGTTGGCCGTAGCTATACGAGAACAGGGCCTACTCCTACACGAACGGGGTTGATGGCGCTTCTTTTCGGGAAGCCTAGTATCGGACAAATGCAGCCCTTGACTTTGCCGGAACCCGCTTAGCGGTAGGTCCAGAGGTTGGTCACGTCGATGGCATCGGTGTCGATACGGAAGACGAGGCCGTGGTGATCGCTGGCCCCGGCGGGCTCGTCCAGGAGATGGTAGTCCGAGACGGCGTTGGCCAGGGGGCCGGAGACCCACGCCTGGTCGATGCGGTCGTCGGTGGCGGTTGGCCGCAGCAGCGTGTTGTTCCGGGTCTGCTCGAAGAGGTGCCAGGCGACGTCGACATAGCCGTTCTGGGCGAGCTTTCGGGTGACGTCACGGTTCGGCTTCAGAGGCTGGCCGGGGATGAAGTCTCCAGCGGGCAATCGGGTCCGGGAGCCGAGGTTGTAGGGCCTCATCTCGGCGAAGTCGGGCAGTGGGTGGGCCGCCGAGGCGGGGGCATAGTTGACGTCGCCGGCCAGGACGGCGAACGGCCCGTACTTGTAGCCGCGGGTCGCAGCGTAATTCGCTTCGATTACGGCCTGCTCGGCGGAAAAGGGGGTGAAGTGGACGGGGAGAAAGCTCAGCTTCGCCGGCAGTCCGGGAATGTCAAAGCTCGTGACGGCCAAGCCGTGCAGGGCTTCCTTGCCGAAGTCCGGATTGTGACGCGCCCACGGGCCGAGGACTTCGCGACGGTAGAGGAGCCCGGTCCCGTAGCCGCTGCGAGAGGGTGCGAGCGGGGCTGCATCTAGCCCCAAATCCTCTACGGCGCGGGCAAGTTGCTTGTTTCCGAAGCGGTGCCAGTCGACAACTTCGCACAACATCACGACGTCGACCTGGCCGGCTCCTACCCGGTCGGCCGCGCCGTTGAGACGCCGGGCCAGCTGCGGCCATCGGTCTTCCGGGTTTCCGTCTCCGTCCGCAAGCCCGCCGTGTCCAAGATTCTGAACAGCCACCGTCAGCTGCATTCCTTTTCCCTCTCTGAGTGATGTATTGCTGAGCCGATCCGTGTGGGTGGTGACGGCGGTGTGCCAGCTGCGGGACGGCACCCCGCCGCTCGCTCTGTTGCAGGCGCAACACGCCCTTCGATTCGCAGAGTTCGGCCGCCAGTTCGGAGATCCGACGTCGGTGAAGCGGGAGTTGTACCGGGAGGGCATTGAACGACGTCTCCACCGAACACTTCTCGCTGTTCAGCTCTGCCGATGGTGGACGTCAGCGGCTGGGGCCCGTACCCGGTCCCGGTCCCGCAGCGGGGGGAGGCTGGGCAGCGGGCCGGTCGGCGGGCGACTTCCCGGTCGCTGTCGCGAGGTAGAGGTTGCGCCGGGTGTGGAGGGGCACGTCGTTCACGATGCGGATCAGCGGGTCGGTGGAGATCAGCGAGACGGTGAAGGCCGCGACGAGCGCGGTGGGCGTTCCGGAGGTGATGCGGGCCTGCCAGTGCGGCTCGCTGTGGTGTCCGCCCCAGATCCACCAGGCACGTTCGTGAGGGCTCGTGGTGGCGTAGCGGTGGTGTACACCCGCGAGGCGGTCGGCAGGGAGGAAGGTCTGGGTGCCATCGGTTTTGACGTCGTGGCTCCAGCCGCGGGCGAGAAGCGGTACGTACGCCTCCTGTGCTGGCGTTTCGTCCTCGAACAACCAGTCCCGGTCGCTGTGACGGTCCTCCAGGTATAGGTCGAAGAGTTCAGTGTGCAGACTCTGCAGCAGTTCGACGGGGGTGGTGGCGTCGAATCTCATCTGCCAGGCGGGTGAACTGAAGGGAGCGCGGTGTGCGCTGATGGTCCATGTGCCCTTGCCGGGGTTGTCAGGCTGGGGTTCGTAGGTGGTCTGCAGGCGTAGGCAGGGGCTGAAGGCGGCGGCCGTCCCCTCCTCGGTCTGGGCGGACGGCCATCCCTCGGAGAAGGGGAAGGACCACACGGTACGAGGGTCGACAAAGCCGGGTCCGGCAAGGTGACGTGGGAGGACCTTCACCTTCGCTGCGGGATCAAGATTCTCAAGCGGATCGGTCGGCAAGGGGCTCCTGTGGGGAAGGGCGTGCAGTGCGCGCGGGTCTGGGGTCCGGGGCTCAGCGCTTGCGACTGCTGGTCTTGGCAGTCGACAAGGAGGGAGCCTGGTGAGCGGTACGGCCTACGGCCCGGCTCGGCGCCGGTGCGGGCCATGCGCCGGGGAACCAGACGGCGCTGTACTGTTCGATGGCGTCGCGTAGTCCGTTGATGTGGGCGCCTTCCCACGGCACCCAGTCGGGCCTTTCCCGGAATTCCCTGACGAGGGCGTACCCCGACTGCCCGGGGGTGCGTCCGCGTCTCGCGTCGCGGTGGTCGAAGGTCTTGTGGTCGTCGAACCGCAGGATGCCGGTGTCGAGTGTGCCCAGCTCCTGGTGGATGAGAGCGAGGCGCAGGCCGCTGTACTCGCTGTCATATTGGGTCCGGGCGAAGTCGATCCGCAGCCGCAGCAGGCCGCCGGGTACGGGTGTGGCGTAGTAGGTGTCGCCGACGACAGCCCTGTCGGTGAAGGGAAGGTCGAGTTCGGCGAAGAACTCGCGGGCGTGCATCGCCATGAGGGCCTCCGTAGGGTGTCAGCGGCGCGGTCCGGGCAGGGCAGGGCGGCTGGTGGTGCTCCAGCGCGGCACGCTGGGGGCGGGAAGCGCTGCCGGGCGGCGTGACGCGGCAACGCGCTGTATGTCGAGCGGTGTGGGCACGGGTGATTGCGGCGGGAGGATCGGGGTGAGCTGGGCGCGCTTGGCGTAGCTGAAGGTTTCCTCGCGCCACCGGGGAAGCGGGGCCGGGTCAGAAACGGCCTCGGTGACTGCGGCAAGGAGAGGGACGGGAGTGTTGGTGCTGGCCGTGGCGTACCAGACGGGCCGGTTGATGAAGGTGCCGGCCCACAGGTGCCAGCGGGCGGTGCGGCTTGTCAGTTCGCCTTCCGGGTCCAGTGATCCGGTGGTGAACTCCAGTGCGGCAAGCCGGTCGGCGGGCCGGATCGCGAAGACGCCCGGTTCAGGTTTGTCAAACTCCCAGCCGCGTTGGAGGAGCGGTGTGACCAGGCGGAAGGGGTCTTGGTCTTTGTCTCCCGGGTTCGGTGCGGCGAGGTAGACGTCGGGCCCCTGTTCGTACGCTGCTGCGAGCGCGGTGGTGAAGGCGCGGACGAACTCGGTGGGGGTGTCGCTGTTGAAGCAGACGCCCCAGGCCGGCGCGTTGAACAGTTCGTGGTGGGCTTTGTAGGCGTTGATGCGCCACAGTCCGTCGTCCTCGGCCTCGGGCAGATAGCCCAGGCGCACGCGCCGGTCGGGGGCGTTGATGTAGGCGTTGCCGAGGTCGTCGTGCGACAGTTCCCAGCCGAGGTCAAGGAGGGGCGCGAGGGCGGGGTCGCCGATGGCGGTGCTGCGAGCGAGGTAGCGCGGGGAGACGTGGACGTCCCCGTCGATGGTGAGACGGTCGTCGTCAAGGGGCATGTGGATCCCGGTGGTCAGGACGTGGTGGCGGGCTCGACGCGGGCGTGGAGGCGGTCGAGGGCCGTGGTGGCACGGGTGTCGGCGCTGATGGCGTTCGGGCCGGTGGTGATGAGGTAGCCGATCCGGGCGGTGAACAGGTGTCCGCCGTCGGCCGGGAGGAGGAGGCGGTCGCCGGGGTGACGGTGGAAATGGATCCGCTCCAGCCAGGGCGGCTGGGGGCCGTCGAAGTCGAGGTGGGTGAGGGTGCCGGAGGCTTCGGGGTAGAGCAGGCGAATCGCGGCGGCCGAGGACCGGGTGGGGGCGAGGTCGGGTGTGCGGTGGCAGGCGATGTCGGCGGCGGCGCGCGCCAGGTCGATGCCGGTGGCGAGATGCACCAGGTGGCTGATCATGTCGCCGGCGATACGGCCGTTGACCTCGATGAGGCGAGGGCGGCCGTCGACCAGGCGCATCTCGATGTGGCTGACGCTGTCGGTGATCCCGAGCGCGCGGATCGCGGCCCGCGCCGTAGGGGCCACCGTAGCGAGGAGCGGGTCGTCGGCATCGACGGTGTGTGCCAGTTGCTCGAAATACGGCGGGGCACTGATGGTTTTGCGGGTGACGGCAACCACCGTGGTCTCGCCCCAGTAGGTGGCGCACTCGACGGAGACCTCAGGCCCGTCGAGATACTCCTCCACCAGAACCCCCGCACTCTCCAGCCCCTGTCGGGCGGCCCGGTAGGCGAACGCGTACGCGGCCAGGAGTTGTTCGCCGGTGTCGGCGCGGCTCACGCCGACACTGGCAGCCCGGCCGGCGGGCTTCAGGACGACCGGATAGCCGATCTGCTCCGCCGCGGTGGTGGCTTCCCGCAGGCTGCCCACGCTGGTCGAGGCGGCGGATGGAACGCCGTAGCGGGCGAACAGGTTTCGGGCGGTGGCCTTGTTACGGCATGCCTGCATCACTTCCGGCGCAGTGGTCGGCAGGCCGAGTTGGCGGGCGAGGCGGGCGACGGGGACGAGGTACCACTCGGTCCACGTGAACACCCCTGCTATGTCGTAGCGTTCGGCCAGCGCACGGCCCGCGGCGGACAACGCCGCCAGGTCGCTCGGGTCAGCCACGACGATGCAGTCCCGGATATAAGGGACTTCCCAGGAGGGTTCCTCGCTGGTGATGAGGAGGACGTCGTAGGCGGCGGCCACGGACTGCAGGCAGGAGGCGCGGTACGCCTCGGCTTCCATGTCGGCCGCAGCAACGACCAGGACAACGGGACGATCGGACAAGAGACAGGCTCCTCGGGTTATCGGGCGAATGGTGAATGCGGGGCCGAGGTTCACGGGGCGCGTCGGCGGCGGACCTCGATCACCGAGGTCCACTGCGGGTGCTCGGCGAGCAGGCGCCGTGCGGGTGGCGCCAGCGCAGGGCCTCGAACAGGGCCTTCATCCCGACCCGCTGCGCATCCCTGGGCGCGCCGTTGCCCGACGAGCTGCACCAGGGCGCGGTAACCCCAGGGGTGTTGCATGTCGAAAGCCTTCAACTGTTCGGTGATCGTCGGCCGTAGGTCCTGGAACGGGAGGGCGAGGCCGGGCAGCCCGTCCTGCGTGGTGGGCGGCATGAGCGGGGCAGACTCCCCTCGTGACGAGGTCAGGCAGGCCGGGGCGTCAGGGCCGGAAGGGTGCGCAGCCGGATGAAGGCGGTGGAGAGGCCGATGGCCTGCAGGATCGCGGCGGCGGTGATGGCGTGGCCGAGTTGGGCGGGCGGGAGGGTGGCGACGAGGAGGCCGGCGGTGGGGTAGGGCAGCAGGAGCAGCAGGATCGTGACGGCGAGGGTGCTGCCGAAGGCGTGGGGTGGGATGAGGTGGGAGCGCAGGGTGCGCAGGACGACGGCAAGGCCGCCCTCGCCGGCCATGAGGACGGCGATCAGCAGGACGTAGCCGTGGTAGGTGCTGGTGTGGGCGAGGGTGAGGGTCGCGCCGGCGGCGGTGGCTGCGGCCATGGCGCCGACGGGCCACAGGCCCCAGCGGTCGATCGCGATGCGGGAGGCGGTGATGGCGAGGAGGGAGGCGAAGGCCGCGGCGGACCAGATGAGTCCGGCATCCGTGCTGGAGCGGCCGAGGTCGGTCACCACGATCACCGGCATCGCCGCCTGCAGCAGAGCGACCGCTCCGTTGGAGACCATCAGACCGGCGACCAGCCAGGCCAGGGCCGGCAGCGAACGCAGCGTCACCCACCCCGCACGCAGACCACCGCCCTTCCGCAACGCGACGCCGGCCGGTGCGGGATGCTCACGGGGGCCGAGGGCGGCGGCGAGCAGGGAGAAGGCGGCCAGCACCCCGAGCATCGCGGCGGGACCGGTGTGTTCCAGCAGCAGACCGGAGAGAGCGGGACCTGCGAGCATGGCGCTCTGGTCGATCCCCAGCAGAACGGACTGCACACGGTGCGCGCCAGTTCCCGCTGCCCGGCTGGCCGCCCCACCGGCCGTCTCCGCCGCCACGTAACTGAACTCGGTGAGCACCCCGGTCAGGGCCGCGAGCAGCATCACCGTGACCGTCGCCGCCTGCGTTCCCTCGGCCAGGCCCGCCAGAAGGGCGGCGGCGAGCAGGACGACACCAGCCCTCGCGAGACACGCCGCGCGGAAGACACGGACGGACCCATAACGGTCGACGAGAGCACCGGCCACAGTGAAGGCGCCGATACGCGGGATCCAGGCCAGCGCGAAAGCGAGCCCGGTCAACGACGCAGACCCGGTGGTGGCCAGGACGAGCAACGGGATGCCGTAGCTCGTCATCGCGAACGCCGCGGCATCCGCCCCACGCGGCAGATAGACCCTGCGCACGAGCCCTACAGTTCTGATGTCTGCGCTGGGTCTCACGCGGCGGCACCGTACGTGTCACGGCTCGGCTGGGGCTGGTGCGCGTTAATCCATTCGGCCAGCAGGCGCCGGACGTGTTCGGGTCCGGCATCGGCGCCGTTGTCCGCCGATCCGGACTCGGCCTGCGTCGGATCGTGGAGCAGGGCGAAGGTGTGGCGTATCCGTCCGGCGAAATCGCTCTGTGGCGCGGGGTAGTTGTGTCGTCGGGCCCAGCGGGCGGTCGCGTCGTAGACGTCGGCGAGGCTCTGGCCCGCAGCGGTGAGTCCGAGGCCGTCGTACGTGCGGTCGAGGAGTCCGAGGGTGTCCGCCAGCATGGTGGCCTGCCGGATCTGGTGGGTGGAGAGATCGCCGAGGAATCGGGCCAGGCCGCGTTCGGGGATGGCGCCGTGGTCGTCGATCTCGCTGACCAGCCGGATCAGGCCCGGAGACGACAGCACGGCGCCGGCTCGCTGGAGCTGCTGGCCGAAGGTGGGGGTGGTGGTCATCGGCGGGCTCCTCCTCCGGTCGGCAGGGCGGTCTTCGGGCGGGGCGGGCCGGCATGGGAGAACAGCTCTCCCCTGTTCCAGACGGCCCCCGGGCGCGGTGCGGGCGTGGACGTGGGAACCGCAGGCGCCGTGGTGCGGGCCCGGTGGCTGGCCCACGGGAGAGAGCCGGGAGCAGTGCTGGGGTCCGGCCGGCCCCAGAGGGGATGACGGGGGGCGTGGTCCAACGGCCGTCCGGCGGCCCACATGGACAGTGCGCCGAAGACGGGTCCCAGGGCGGCGCCGGAGGGTGAGAGGCGGTAGGGCTGGCCGGAGCCGTTGCTCGTCACGAGGCCGTCGTCGATGAGCTGGCGCAGGGGCGGGTAGATGTTGGTCCAGGTGCCGTCGGGGATGACGAGGTGGGCCAGCGCCCGTGCACTCACCTCGTCCCGGGTTTTCAGCACCCACAGGATGGCGGGGGCCTGCCGGCGGGTGAGGAGGGTGAGGCTGTCCTCGACCTGCTCGATCACGGGCAGCGGGACCTTGGGCTTTTCCAGGTATGTCTCGGCCCAGTTGGCGATCACCGGCAGCACCGGCAGCAGTTGCCGGCCGCGCTCAGTGAGGCTGTAGGCGACGTGGCGGGGGCTGTACTCGGTCCGCTCGACCAGTCCGGCATAGCACAGGGACTGGAGTTTGGGATGGAGCTGACTGATCTGGAGATGGGGCAGCTTGGCCGCGATCTGGTTGTAGCGCTGCGGGGGCTCGTTGAGAGCCAGCAGGATCCGCACATTCCACCGCGGGGTGGCCATGTGGAGGACTTCGGTGACCCGGGCGATATCCGCCTCGATGTCCGGGGACAGACCGGTGGTGGCCAAGATAGGGACTCCTGGAAAAGGTAGGGACCGGGAGGCGTCAGCGGCCCGGCGCGGCGGGCACGGCCGGTGCGGGAACAGCGGCGGGCGCCTGCGCGGGGCCGGAGGGTGTCTCCGGCGCGGGGGTGCGGACGAGGCTCTGCAGAACCGCCTGGATGGTGGCGCTCTGGGTGTCGCGGACGGCCACGGACTCGGCCAGGCGTTGGGCGCAGTCGAGGATGTGCAACACCTCGGCCGCGCCTGTCTGCCGCTCGGGATGGACCAGTTGCTGAAGCCGTTCGCGGTGGACCGTGATCCGCTGCTCGGCGAAGGCGAGGGTGTGGTGGCTGCCGAGAAGGGCGGCGAGCATGCCGGGCGGTTGGTCCTGGATGTGGGCTTCGAGCTCGTTCAGCGGGGCGCCGTACAGTTCCTCGATCCGTGCGGCGATCTGGGCGGACGACGGGTGGATCAATGGACGGGGGCTTTCACGGTCGGTGGGGGCGGGGTGGCCCCGCACGGGGGGGCGGGGGCCCCCGGGGGCAGGTGGGAGCCACCAGGCGCCCGGGGCCGGGGGCGGGCCGGGCCGGG
>NZ_JBHURV010000057.1:0-5189 GCF_042673865.1 Streptomyces sp. NPDC056987 | reverse complement strand
TTTGTTTGGTGGGCTGTTATTTTTGTTATATACACCCTTAACTGGGCGGGGGCCTTCCCGGGGGGGGGGGGGGGGCGGCCCCGGCCCGGGGGGGCGGGGCCCCCCGGGGGCAAGGTGGTCGCCACCTGGCGCCGGGTCACGGGGACGGGCCGGGCCTGAGCACCGGGTGCGGGCAGCGTGCGCAGCAGGGTATCCAGGGCGGTGGTGTAGTTGTCGCGGGCGTCGAGGGCTGCCTGCAGCCACTGGGTGTCCATCCGCAGCCGGTCCGCGGACAGGTCGTCCATGTCCCGCTCGGGCGACATGGACGCGTAGATGCGGTCCCGGATGTGGGTGACCTGTTCCTCGGTGAGGGCGAGGAACGAGCGCAGTTCCAGCGCTCGGGCCAGCACCGCCGGCGCGTCCGGGCCGATGGCCGTTTCATACAGGTCGGCGACCGGGGCGCCGAAGACTTCCCGCAGACGGCCGTCCCGCGTGCAGGGTCTGTCCCGGACACTCACCTCAAGCCCCCCCGACGCTGCACCGCCGCTGCCGGTACGGTCGCCGGTGGGGCCGGCGCTGGGGTGGTGGGCACCGCCGGACCGGGCCGTTCCCCAGCCAGGGTGCTCGTCTCGGCCCGGGCCTCGTCCGGGCCGAGAGCGTGCGGGGCGAGGATGCGGCGCACGGCGACGGCCCATTGGTCCCGGACGGTCACCGCCTGCTCGACGCGGCGGACGAGTGCCATCGTCGGGTCGTCGACCCCCTCGCCCGGCTGGGTCTCCAGGGCGGCGAGGAGTTCGGCCTCCGCGCGGTCGAGCACCGTCTGGGAATGGACGAGGAGCGTGTGCCATGCGACGAAGGCGCTCGCGTCACGATGCGCCGTCGGCGAGGCGGCGACGGCAGCCTTCAACTGGTCCATGCTCATGCCGAAGTGGGCTTCGATCCGTGTCGTGAGTACGCCCACGACATCCTCGGTGCCGTCGGAAATGTCTTCGGACAAGGGGGAGACTCCTTCCCCGAGAGGGACGAGCTGGGGTGCGGGACAGGCGGCCGGGTAACCCGGCTGGTCGCACGGGCCGGGGGTCGGTCAGTCGAGGCACATGTGGACGCTCCGGAAGACGTAGGTGCCGGAGACCCAGCCCTTCACGCCGGTGGTGTTGTCCGTGATGTAGTGCCAGTTCCCGCTGGTCTTGTGGACGGTGAACTTGTGGCCGCGGTAGAGGATGCCGACACGGGTGGAGGAGGCCGACGCCTTGGAGCGGATGTTCACGGCCTGCGTGTCGATGACCCACGGACCGGGCCGGTTACACGGATCGGCCGCCACCGCGCTGTTCGGCGCCGCGGCCGGTGCGGCCATGGCCGTGGTTGCCGAGAGGGCCGGCACAGCGAGCGCGCCGAGCAGCGCGACGGATATGGCGATTCGGTTTGAGCGCATGCGGAATAAACCTCCGTACGAGGGAATGAAAATGGGTGGTGAGCCAGCTCGGGAGTTGTTGTCCCGGCGGCTGTATAAGAGTCCGGAGAATCGCCGGTTTGGCCAACCGGCGATCGTCGCCTATATTCCGCCCCGAACAGCGGAATTGAGGCTCAGCGCGAGGGGCCCGGCGGGCGCGGAACAGTGGCCTTCGGCAGGGAAGCCGGAAGCGCGTGGGACACCGGCGACGTGACGGGCGGGAGCGGGCCGGCAGTGCCGCCGAGCCGGTCGTCACACCACCGGAGGGCGTCTTGGACCGTGGCGAAACCGCCCTCACGCAAGGTATGGGTCCCCGCGTCGAGGTCGGTTTCCTCGACCAGGACACGGAACGGGGACCCCTCGTCGAGGACACGCAGAGCCACGACCGTCACCGCGTCGTCCCAGGCGTCACGGGTGTAAGAGCCCCCGAGCGCGTAGTAGTCGCCTTCCGTCATCAGGCGCTTTTCCAGAGCCCGCGTCGTCTCGTCCGCCGGTTCAGTGCCCTGACTGGGGTCGAGGCCGATCCGTTCCGCGGGGCAGCCGCGGTGGATCAGCCAGGACTGGGCCATCACCGCCAGCGGGAAACTCGTCTGCTCGAAGCCGAAGGTCTTCGTCTCAAGGTCGCGGCGCAGGTGGAGGGCGACGATCTGTGGATCCCCCGGGTGGCCGTAGGTCGCCGACCGGTCGTGCAGGACGTAGTAGCTGTCCGACATGTCAGGTGTGTGGTGCTCGGCGAGCGGCATCAGCATGTCCTGGTTGATCCCGATCGCGTGCCGGAAATCCTCCCGGATCTCCTCGTCCGCAGGCTGGAACCTGTCAAGCCGGGGATTCAGTCCAGGGGGGAGCCTGAGTCCTTGCGGCAGATCTGGCCAGGTCATCGCCGTGCCTTCCTGCTGCCCGGCTCTCTCGGCGGGGATACAGCGGGTGCGGGGACGATGGTGGTGTGGGGACGGAGGCCGACCAGGGTGGTACGCCCGTACGCCGTCAGCGTGACCGGCTGGCTCGCGAAGGGGGAGTCGTCGCTGGTGTCGCGCGAGACGAGACCGGCTGCTTCGAGCCGCTCCAGGTGTTCGTAGGGGATCACGCTGCGGGAGGCGGTGATCACCAGCCTCTGGTTGGTCAGGAGTTGCGGGTGGAGCACGGCTCCGCCGGCGATGCCCCGCAGCGCCGCGTGATCGACGACGCCTAGCCATTCACCATCGCCCCGCGTGCTGCGGGTGGCAGCGGCCTCGATCGGCTCCAGGGCGGCGATCACCCGGGCCTCCGCCAATTCCCTTTTCGCGAGGGCCTCTTGGAGCCCGGCGACCGTAATGTCGATCCGCTGCAGCAGGGCTCGGTCGACGGGGAACTCGCCGCTGCTGAGCCGTTCGAGCACCCCGCGTTGAAAGGTGACACTGATTCCCGCCGAGGTCAGTGCGCTGTGCAACTCCACGAGGTGGGTGTGCGGCTCGTCGAGGAGACCGCGGTCCGCGCGGTCCCAGAGGGTGTCGATGTCGTATCCGGTCGCGGCTTCGACACGGTGCTGCAGAGTAGAGACCACGGGCCGGACGGCTCTCGCTTTGGGATCAGGGGGCATAGCGGGTAACTCCTTAATGTCAGCGGACTGGGTGGGCAGGGCTGATGGCCGGGCGGGGCAGGCCCGGCGGTGCGGCGGGCGGGGGGCCCGACGCGGGCTTGGAGGCGAGGAGTTGGGGCGGGCGGGAGCGGGCGGCGTGGGTGCGCGCGCTCACCGGCCGGCGGGCCATCCCGAGGCGGACGCCGACGGTGTCGTAGATGTCGTTGCGCGCCCGGGGCCGTACGGCGACGACGTGGATCTCGCTGCCGTGCGTGGAAGTCGGCGGTGCCGGGCGCAGGGCGTAGACCATGCGCCACTGCATGCGGGAGTCGATGCTGAGCTTGCGGAGTCCGGACAGATCACCGGTGAGCTTGGTGCCGGCCCGGCCGCCCTTCACGACGTCCTGGAGCTGGGCAAGCGCGAGGTCGCGGATGTCACCGGGGGCCTGCAGCAGATCGGTGAGGGCCCGCGGGTCGAAGCTGAGCGCGAAGACCGGCTCGCGCCTCACGACGCCGGCCCGCCCGGCTCACGACCGCCAGGCCTCTCCTCCCCCGGCTTCGCCCTCTCCACGCGGATGGAGGACGGCGGGCCGGGAAGGACCCGGTGCGCGGGACGCTCCGGCGAGGTCATGCACGCCGACAGCGGCCCGCCGGGCGCCCGGATCGCCGCGACGGCGTGGGTGAGGAAGTCCCGGTGCCACACGAACAACCCGCTCAAACCCGCTTCGGGGTCCTTGTGCTGCTGGTAGGCGAGCCACAGGGCATGGAGCCAGGCGACGACATCGTCGTGCTCCTGCCACCGCAGGCACCAGGGGGACGCCGTGGTGACCTCCGTGCCGTAGACCGGCAGGAGGAAGTCGTCCACCCAGTCGCCGAGCGCGTCGAGTTCGTCCTCGTACGCCTCCCCCTCCAGCTCCATGATCGGGCGCGGCTCCGGCGGTGAGGCCGGTGCGGGAGCGCCCAGCCCCGGCACACCGAACGCGGCGAACGGAGAGGGCCGCGCCGGAGGCGGAGCGGTAGCGAGGTGGTCGAGCTGCTGCGCCTGCTGAGCGGACTGCTCCATCAGCCGCCGGACACTCGCCTCGATCCCCTCAAGATCGGTATCCGGCACCCTGACCGGTGGCAACACCCCATCGGTGTCGCGGGGTTCTGCGGATTCGGGCATGGAAATGAATGGCCTCCTACGAGCCGTGCAAAGTCAGAAAGGCAGGCACGCACGGGGTGCGTCCCGCCGCTGTGCGTGTTGCGGGACGGTTCAGACGGTGAGGACCATGTCGTCCTGGGTGAGGGTGTCGCGGAGCGTCGCGGTGAGCCGTTCCGTCGCGATCTGCGCGTAGTGCTCGGTCTTCTCCACGCCGATGAAGTCACGGCCCTCCAGCAGCGCGGCGACGCCGGTGGAGCCGGATCCGGCACAGAAGTCGAGGACCGTGCCGCCCGGCGGACAGATCTTGACCAGGTCGCGCATCACCTCGACCGGCTTCTGCGTGATGTGCCGGCGCTTGCTGCCCGAGGGCTGCGAGGCGCTGTAGAGGCCGGGCAGGTAGACCGGGTTACGGGAGGCGTCGATCGGCCCGTTCGACGCCCAGATGATGAACTCGCAGTTCTGCGTGAACCGGCCCTTCTGGGGCCTGGCCTGCGGCTTGTGCCAGACCAGCACCCCGCGCCACAGCCAGCCGGCCGCCTGGATCGCGTCCGTCGTGACGGGCATCTGACGCCAGTCGGTGAACAGCAGCGCGGTCCCGCCGCTCTTCGTCAGCCGGTGGGCCTCGGTCATGATCTGCGTCAGCCAGAACCCGTAACTGCGCTGGTCCATGTTCTCGCCGGTGAAATCAGCCAGCGTGTGCTGCGCATCGGCGGAGGTGTACTTCTGTTTCGCGGAGCGTGTCGTGCGCTCCTTCGCGGTCCGCCCGCCGGAGTTGTAGGGCGGATCGGTGACCACGGAGTCGACGCTGTCGTCCGGCAGGCCGGCCAGAACGGTGAGGGCGTCGCCCTGGTGGAGGGAAAACGGCAAAGAGGAACCCCGATTCGGGTGGGAAAGTGCGGGATAGAGAGACCCGTCGCGCAGAGGAATCCCCGGGGGCCGGATAAATCTGGGCATGCAGAAGCCCAGGGCCGCAGACCGGGAAAGGGCGAGGGGGTCCTAAAACTGTAGGCTCGAATGCGCCGACGACCAAAAAGCGGGGCGTGGGGTGCCGGATTCCGGCAC
>NZ_JBHURV010000056.1:0-52261 GCF_042673865.1 Streptomyces sp. NPDC056987 | reverse complement strand
TCAGGCCGCCTCCTTGTGGATACCGCATGCTCCGGTGATACCGCACGGGCAACGAGCCGTCAGCCCCTACGACTCCACGAGTTCAACCTCAGTAGACCAGCGAGGCGTGCGGCCGCCCGGCCCCATAACTCCCGCGCCACCTGGGATATCTGCCAGGCAAGCCGCACCGTGCGGCTCTGATGGCGCTCCAGCAGTCCGGAAATCTGCTTGCGGAAGGTCTGTCTCCTGCAGCCCAGGGCTGGACAGACCAGCCGCCGTACCCGCATGTGGACGATGACCGGGCGGCCGTCGACCGGCACGTCCGTCACCGTCCGGCGGTGATACCCGTGCACCTTCGCCGTCGGCGTCCGGCACGCCGGACACGGCACCGCCACATCCCGCGTGCGGGCCGTGACCACCAGTGCGTCACCACCGTCCACCACGTCCTCGAGGACGAGCACCGACGGCCCGGAAAACACCGTCCCGACAAGGGAGTTGACATCCATCACAAGATCATGATAGTGGATGGCTACTCGGCGTCACCACCGACTACGGGCCAGACCCGTTCGTTTGGCAGACCCGCTCACTCCACGCCTTCTCAGTTTGGTCTCCCTGAACCGTCGGCCCATGCTGGCTGCGCCTCCCACGCCTTGCGGCTGGGAGTCTCCGGAGCGGCGGCGCAAACAACATACCGATTAGGGGTTACCGCGAATCTCTCTCCAGTCAGAGCCTTGGTACAGACGGAATGAATATGTTCGAGAGTCGTTGACGATTCATCCAGCATCAGAAATAGCTCCAACCTGACATCGCCGCCAGCGCCATCGGGAGCGAGGAAGAGCCCGATCTGACCGTCTCGAAGTTCAAAAGCAGCAAGAATTGCGCACCGCATAACTTCCACGTCGACCCAACAATCACCCATCTTCATCAGTCCGGGAGAAACTTGAGCGGGATCAATTTCCAAGTGTCGCGAAATGGTTTCAAGGTCGAGCGAGTCATCCGAAACGGCGGAAACAATCAGACTTTCCAAGTTCCGCGCGAACTCCGTCAACTCTGCCTCCGATAGTAACGCACTAAGTAAAGAGAATTTCATTGATGGCTCAATTTCCTGCAGCTCGAGATACAGATTATGGGAATACTTCCTTCCGTTATCGAGCCTCCGGTAAATGGAATCCTTCTTCATTTCAACAATTTCGCCAAAAGTGCACTCTCCTGCCAAAGCTGGCTGCTTCAAAGCCTCCCTTGTGATTATATTCACTGTGCAATCGAGGTCCGGGGTATATCCTGTAGCCACCTGATTCTCGTGCAGCATGGACGGGAACTGCCCCCAGTCAAACTCTGAATGCTTATGCGCCAGGAGGGTGCTGGCCCAGGTGCGCCGCACCATATCCCTGAAAGGGACCCCTCTGAAGCTGACCGAGAGCGCCACCCAATGGTACATGTTTCCGATGGCTCTGCGCTCCTCGATGGCTCTTCGGGTGGTCGAGTAAATCCCAAACCCACTCCTGTCTCTGCCGGTTTTAAGGGCCATAAGTGCGGCGAAGCTAGCAACGATCGGAGTCGTGGTGCTCACGCTGTATCGGGCGGCAAGGATGCGAGTTGCCGTTGTGATTGCCCTTGATTCGGCGTTTATTTGTATTGCGGCAGGACCCGTATCGGACCCCCTGACAGGAAACCAGGAATTAGGATAACTTTGCAGTTGTCGCTCCCAATATTCTTTAGACAGGGAGAGGCGGCGTTGGCTGGAATCACTGCCCTGGCGAGCCACAAGGTCCAGTGGGTTGAACTCCTTGGAGCACTCACGGCGATGACCAGTAAAAAATTCGTCAATTTTCTCCAGGAGGACTTGCTTGCTCCATTCGTCTGCCGAAAGATGTGACAATACAATAGACAGGTATCTCGGGTTACCCCCTGACGTTACTATGGCAAGTCTAATCGGCCACTCATCCCATCCGAAGCACATTCTCCAATGCCTGCGATTTACAGTCAAACAGGCTTGGCGTGGATCGTTGTCGCCGGTCCGATATATCTCTACAGGAAAATCTCCTTCTGCTGTGACGACTTGCTCTGGCTCCCCGAGCTCGTTAACTCGAAATTTGGTCCGTAGGGCTTCGTGTTGCGAAATCATCCATTGGATCGCCTCTAAAACTTGGGGCACGGATTGGCCGATCGGGACTTCGTAGATTGCAGGTATATTACTCGTATATGCCTCACCCCCATCATCAATATACATTTGATAGAACCTTTTTTGTCCCCATGTTAGCGAGCCCACTGCGGATCTATTGCCGTGAAATGTCACAGTTTCAATTGCTTGGCACTCCATAGGTCAGCTCTCCATTTCTGGTAGACCAAATCAGACTCGAAGCTGCTCGTGCGGCGAGGTCTCTGATGAAAGCACAAGAAATGATCGCCCAAATTCTCTCCAAATGGTAGCTTCGGCGGCGGTGCCGGCCAAGAGCGGGAGCTTTCAAGGACCACTGTGAACCGTTCCGCGATCGGTGGAGGCTCTATGCGCTGACTCCACCCGCCGGTCGGGACACCGATCCGACACACGTCCTGCATGGGTCGAACTGGCATCGCCGACACCAGTATCGTGCGACGTCCTGCCACCACAGATGGGGAAATGTCACAGCAGTGGCCATCGCCTGACAGGAACCTCATGAGTCACGAACTACAGCTGCCGTAACTATCGCGCCCTCGGCAGACCGTGCGATCCCCATGCGGAGCATCGGGCACACGGCCCGGGTGGAATGCCGCACGCACCTGCTCGCCATCGAGCCGGACTCGCAGGCGAAAGTCCAATTGGCACGTGTGCCGCTGCCGCTGCCGCAGGTCGGTCAGTCCGTCATCCCGACCGGACATCCAGCCCTGCTGTGCCCAGGTGAAGGGGGTTTGCCTCAGCGCCTCCAGGGTCCAGCCGTCCTTTCGCATTCAGTCAGAAGCTGTCGGGTCGAATGGTCCGATCCGGTCGGGACCTCTGAGGAAAGCGCTACCGGGCAGGTAGGGCCGCAGCTCGACAGGGTAGTCATGCCCGTCGGCGCGCCACCGGTCCACAGTCCAGGCTCGTACGTCCTCCCGCTGAGCGGGGGCCAAGCTGTGCAGGGTGGACTCGTCCAGTTCCACGACGATCCGCCCCGCGCGCACCCGACAGCGCACCACCTGAGGGGCGAGTCGTTGGGTCAGCTCACGCTCCACGTCGTGCACCAGGGCAAGTACGTGCGGCTGGATGGCGAGTCCGGTCTCGATACGGCTAGAGAGGCAGGGGGCCGACGGCAGTTCGGCGAGGTCGGTCAGTTCGAGTGCTCGGGCGAGGGACCGTACGGCCCGTTTGTCGAATCCTGCGTCGACGTAGGGGTGGCGTACGCCGTACCGCTGTGCTGCCTTCAGGCCGGGGCGGAAGTCATCCAGATCGTCGGTATTGGTGCCTGAGACGATCACGGCGTCGGTGCGGGGGGCGATGGTGCCGTACAAGTGGTTCTTGCAGTGGAAACAACGGTTGACCGGATTGTTGAGGTAGGCGTCGTCGCTGAACTCTTCGGCGTCGATGATGTGCAGTGTCCAGCCTTCTAACGTCGCGTGTGCGTGTACCCGTGCAGTCGCCTCCGGGGGCACTGCCGGTGAAATGGCATGGAAGATCTCGACTCGCACACCGGGCAGCCGGTGCGCGGTGACAGCGAGCGTCATGCTGTCCACTCCTCCGCTCACGGCTACTGCGACCCGCCCCAGTCGTGTCAGCTGGCTCTCCAGAGCGCCGAGTTGCTCCCGGACGTCGATCACGACGCTGACGGGCGGTCATAGGACAAGACCCGCAGCGCCGCGCAGGCAGCCCCGTATCCGTTGCCGATATTGACGACGACCAGGCCAGGCGCACAACTCGCCAGCAGACTGTGCAGCGCTGTCACTCCTCGCTGGGCGATCCCGTATCCGGTGTCCGCGGGAACGGCGATGACCAGACCGGGCACGAGTCCAGCCAGGACGGTAGGCAGGGCGCCGTCCATCCCGGCCACCGCGATGACCACCCTGTGTGCCTCGATGTCTGCGAGGCGTCGCTGTAGGCGCCACAGTCCCGCCACACCGACGTCGTGCACTTCCAGAGCGGCATGTCCGTAGAAGGCGAGTGTGCGCAATGCTTCCCGGGCGATACGGCTGTCGGACGTCCCGGCAGTGACGACCGCGATCTCCGCTGGCCGCTCAGGTGGCGGCGGGTCGCCGAAGAATGCGGTGCGTGAGTCTTCCTCGTATTGCAGCCGTTGCCGCCAGGGTGCGGGGAGCGCGGAGAACTGTTCCGGGCGCAGCCGCGTGAACAGCATCGTCAGCCCGGCCTCGTCCGCCTGCCGTAGAACGGTGACCAACTGCTCCACGGTCTTCGAGTCGCTGAGGACCGCCTCGCCTAAACCAATGCGCTGCCCCCGGGTGACGTCGAGCGTGACATCGGATCTCGTCATGTGTGTGCCTCCTGTGGGTACCGGCCGGCGCGCAGTGTGGTGGCGGCGGCAGATGTGTCACTTGCAGTCGTAGGGCACGAAGAAGCTTCTGCCCGACCAGGCGGCACCAGGCAACCGGGGCCGTTCCGTTGCGGAGCGACGGCCAGCAAAACATGGGCGTAAACGGTTGTCGAGACAGGTGAACAGCCGGGCGGAGGGGGTCGGTTGGGCGTCGTACGACTGCTGTCGGCGACCAGGTGGCGCTGATCGTCTCGCCCGGGCGGCCTCTATGACGGGCTTCGCCGACGGATCCGAGCGGACCATGAGAACACCGACCGTCGCCGGGCCGTCGGCACGGAGTCATGGCCACGGGATTGCATCCGCGTGGCCGGGAAGCGACAGTGGGGCGGTCGCTCTTCGTCTGGAGGCAGCCCGGTGACCACTGTCCTGTACCTCGACTGCGTGGGCGGAATCGCCGGCGACATGCTGCTCGCGGCGCTCCTCGACGCCGGCGCCTCGCTGGAAGCCGTTCACGCGGGGTTGCCGGACGTAGGAGTCGACGTCCGGGTGAACCGGGTACGGCGGGGCGGGGTGGACGCCGCGCTGCTCGTCGTCGACGCTCCCGACGACGGCCTCCCTCATCGCACTTGGCGCGACGTCAGGGCTCTGGTGGACTCCGCTCCTCTGCCGGGACGGGCCCGTGCCCGCGCCCACACCGCCTTCCGGCTCCTCGCCGAGGCGGAGGGCCGTGTGCATGGTGTGCCTGCCGAGGAGGTCACCTTCCATGAAGTGGGGGCGCTGGACGCGATCGCCGACATCTGCGGTGTCGCGCTCGCGCTGGAGAGCCTGGGCGTCGACGAAGTGATCAGCTCCCCGCTGCCCCTCAGCAGGGGAGCCACGGTCGGCGCTCACGGTGTGCTGCCGCTGCCCGCCCCCGCGACCCTCGAACTGCTGCGCGACGCCGAGGTGTACGGTGTGAGGCTGCCCGGTGAGACCGTCACTCCGACCGGCGCTGCCCTGGTCGCCTCGCTCGCCAACTCGTACGGGCCACTGCCCCGGATGCGGCTCGCGGCGACCGGCACGGGAGCCGGCCGCCGCGACTCCGCGCAGGTGCCGAACATCGTGCGGGCCATGCTCGGTACGACGACGGACCGTGTCATCTCTCACCAGGACATGCTGGTGCTGGAAACCAACCTCGACGACCTGTTGCCCGAACTCGTACCCGACGCGGTCGACGCCTGCCTGGCGGCCGGAGCGCGAGACGCCTGGACGGCACCGGCCATGATGAAGAACGGCCGTCCTGGACTCGTTCTCTCCGCGCTGGTGGATGCCGACCAGGAACGTGCCGTGGCCGAAACGATCCTCCGCCACACCAGTGCGCTCGGCCTGCGCGTCCGCCGCAGCGAACGCCGCTGGGAGCTGCGGCGCGAGTTCATCACCGTCGAGATTGATGGCTGGGCCCTGCCGGTGAAACTCGGCCTGCTGGACACCGAAGTGGTGAACATCGCACCGGAGCACCGTGACTGTGTACGGGTGGCTCGCGACACTGGACGCAGCGTCAAGGCCGTCTGGGCGGCGGCGCTGGCTGCGGCCCATGAACAGGTGTCCGCACGCTGACCGACGCGGTCGACTATTTCGTACCGGAATTCCAATCAGCCAAACATAATTCATCCGACACAGGGTTCCTGAGAATTTCAGTGTATAACCAGTTACTCTATTTGTCGAGCTGGGTGAATCCGCACCCCATTCGCTTGACCGCGTCATTCACGTGCCCAAAAATTCAGTCATGAGGGACGCTGCCGAGACACCTCCCGTTTTCTCCTATCAGGATCTGCCTCGTCTCATGTCGATGATGGCTGGGGACGAGAAACACGATGACAGTGCCACCTCGACACTCGACGTACTGTGGGTGCTCTATGACCGGATACTGCGGGTGTTTCCGGATCGGCCGGACGACCCGGACCGCGATCGATTTCTCCTGTCCAAGGGGCATGGGCCTACTGCGTTCTACGCCGTACTGGCGGCGAAGCAGTTCATTTCCGTCGAGGAACTCTCCTCTTATGGACAGGCCGGGTCCTCGCTGGGATTCCATCCGGATCGTTCGCTGATCTCCGGCGTCGAGGTGTCGAGCGGCTCTCTCGGGCACGGACTGCCGTTAGCCACCGGGATCGCGCTCGCCCTGCGTGCACAGCAACGCACGCGACCCCGGGTTTTCTGCCTGATCGGCGACGGCGAACTTGACGAAGGTAGCAACCACGAGGCGATCGCGTTCGCCGGATCGGTGAATCTCGGCGGCCTCCATGTGGTCGTCATCGACAACGACTCTTCGACACACGGCTGGTCGGGTGGGATCGCGACGCGTTTCGATCGTGAGAGCTGGTCCACCGCGGTCGTCGACGGTCGCGATCACGCCGACCTCGAGCGTGCCCTGACGGCGCCCCACCCCGACCGCCCTCACGCGGTCGTCGCCATGATGAAACCGAAGGAGTAGATAGGCCGATGCGCAGACAATTCGCCGCCACGGCCACCCGACTGCTCGACGAGGACCCCCGCACTGCCGTCGTCCTCGCGGACATC
The DNA here is from genome assembly GCF_042673865.1 of Streptomyces sp. NPDC056987. Classification (NCBI taxonomy): domain Bacteria; kingdom Bacillati; phylum Actinomycetota; class Actinomycetes; order Kitasatosporales; family Streptomycetaceae; genus Streptomyces; species Streptomyces sp. NPDC056987. Next base: position 45,284 of record NZ_JBHURV010000056.1, on the reverse strand, counting down.
AGTGCTGTCCGGTTCACCGTGGCCTGGGCGCGGCACCCCACGCGAGTGATCAATGTCGGCATCAGGGAACAGCTCATGATCGGGGTGGCCGGCGGGCTCGCGCTCACCGGTATGCGGCCGATCGTGCATACGTACGCGCCTTTTTTGGTGTCCCGGCCGTTCGAACAGATCAAGCTGGATCTGGCCCATCAGGACGTCGGCGCCGTGCTGGTGAGCATCGGCGCGTCGTACGACCTGTCTGGCTGCGGCCTGACGCATCACGGTCCCGAGGACGTGGCGCTCCTCGACACCCAGAACGACTGGGATGTGTACGTTCCCGGCCATCGCGCGGAGGTCGAGCCGGTGCTGCGTGCGGCGGTCCGGGGCAATGGCCGTGTATACGTACGCCTGTCGGAGCGGACGAACCGTATGGCGTTCCGCCCCGAGGCCGGCCGAATGGAGGTCGTGCGACGGGGACAGCGGGGCACCGTCATAGCGGTCGGCCCCATGCTCGACCCCTGCCTCGACGCCGTGGGAGACCTCGACGTTAATCTGCTGTACGCCACGACGGTCCGCCCCTTCGACGTCACAACGCTGCGGTCCACGCTCACCACTCCTGACGTGGTCCTCGTCGAGCCCTACCTGGCCGGCACCTCGGCCAGGCCGGTCGACCAGGCCCTGACCGATGTCCCGCACCGACTGCTGCTCCTGGGCGTCGGGTGCCAGGATGTGCGCTCCTACGGAACCGTCGAGGACCACGACCGGCTCCACGGCCTGGACGCGCGGAGTCTCAGGCAGCGCATGGAAGCGTTCCTGCGCTGAGTTACCGGGTCCGCAGGGCGTGCCCAGCACGCCGTCACCGCACCAGCACTCGTCGCCGTTCCCTTCGGGGGAGCGGCCCGGCAAGGCCCGACCATCACTGGCCGCCCCACTCACCAGCCCGTTCAACCGTGTACGTGCGTCAAGGGCGTGCGCCGCAGAAAGGAGCACCGGATGTCCGGCAGGCAGGAACCTGGGCCCGCACCGAACCGGCAGGCTGCTGCCGAGCAGGACGGCCTGGGTCGCGTTCCCTTCGTCGACCTGGGGCTGGACCGGCCTCATGACCCGGCCCGTCGAGCCGCCAACGCCCGAGCCATCGGCCGCGCATGCGAGACGGGCGGATTCTTCCTCGCGACCGGGCACGGTGTTCCGCGCGACACGATCGCGGCCGTGTACGACGCAGCAGCACGTTTCTTCAGCCTCCCCGACGGGGTCAAGAGCACCATGGACGCGGAGCCCGGGGATCCCCTTCAGCGCGGCTTCATCCGGGGCGACCTGGAGAAGTACTCGCTGAGCAGGCTCGGGGAACCCGTGGCGGCGGGCTGGAAACCACTCCAGGATCCTGTTCTGGGCATTCCCAACAAGTGGCCGGCTCTGCCGGAGTTCCGCGAACCGTGTCTGGCCTACTACGCCGCCGTCGAGGCGGTGGCCATGCAGGTCACACAGCTGTTCGCGCTCGCCCTGGAGCTGCCTGAGAACTGGTTCCACGACAAGTTCGACCGTCACATGACGCAGCTCGCCGTCAACCACTACCAGCCGCACTCGGCGGCCTTCGAGGGCCGCCGGTTCCGCAACGACCCGCACCAGGACTGGGGGACGCTGACGCTGCTTCACCAGGGTGACGACGACACCGACGGCCTGCAGATCCTAGGTGAGTCGGAACAATGGCTGGACATCCCTTACAGCCCCGACACCTTCGTGGTCCACATAGGGGACCTCATGGCCCGTTGGACGAACGACCGGTGGGCGAGTGCCATCCATCGTGTGCTCAATCCACCGCCGGAGGACCGGCGCCGCGACCGGACGTCGCTCGCGTTCTTCTACCAGCCCAACCACGACGCGGTTGTCGAGTGCATACCGACCTGCGCCACCGAGTCCGATCCTCCGAAGTACCCACCGGTCGTCTCCCACGATTACATCGCGGCAAAGATCCGGCGCGCCTACGTGGTCGGTCGACTCGCCCAGGCCGGCCGGACACTGCAACAGGTCGGCGGCGTGCCCAGACTGCGCCCCGACGACGCCCGGCGGGCGGCTCCCCGATCGTAGGCACATCCGGTACGGCGATGGCCGGGAGGGGGATCCCCTCCCGGCCATCCGGAGAACGAGCACATGGAGAACGGAAACGGTCGCCGAGGCGGCTCAGGACAAGGAACCCGTCCGTGGCGGCCTGCCGAATCCGGACGAGTAGTCCGGCACACCGGTGAGCACGGCGGCGGCCTCGTCCGCCGTGTACCGGTTGGCCGCATGCTCCGCGGTGATGTACGCGGACAGCAGTCCACAGTCCCCGGGACTCGGCAGCCCGGTGACCGCGTCGTGGGACAGGGCCCAGGCCACCGAAGCGGTGATGTGCTCCTGTCGGGTCAATGGCTCGTACCAGGTTGTGTGCGACCGTACGCTGGAGCGCCAGTTGCGCAGGGCGCCCGCCTTGATGGCCATGAACCCCACGTCCTGGCGCCGGACTTCCTCGGCCAGGCTGAGAAAGTCGCGGTAGAACCCCTCTCGCTTGGCCAGGGCATGGTTCAGCGGTGTCAGCACCGAGTTGAAGGGGAACCGGCGCAGCGCTTCCAGATGCGTGGCGGGTGCGGCGAATCCATGTCCGGTGATGCCGATCGCTCGCGCCAGACCCTCGTCGCGGGCCCGCACTAAGGCTTCCAGAGCCCCTCCGGCGCCGGTCACCCGGTCGAGGTCGGAGGCAGTGCAGACCGCGTGCAGCTGAATGAGGTCGACATGATCCGTCCGCAGCCGCTCCAACGACTCGCTGATCTGCCGATAGGCCCCTTCGGCCGTGCGCTCGGCCGTCTTGGTCCCCAGGAAGATCCGGTTCCTGATGTCCGGCATCCACCGGCCGAGCCGCACCTCGGCGTCGCCGTACACACGGGCGACGTCGAAGTGGTTGACGCCCGCGTCGAGAGCCTCCTCGATGGAGCGGTCCGCTGTGTCCTGATCGACGGAGGCGAGCATCGAGGCCCCGTAGATGATCACCGAACTGTTGTGGCCAAGTCGGCCGAACCTGCGTTTGCGCACCGGATGTCTCCCTGGAGTTCGCTCGCCGATGGGTACGCATGACGGCTGCCCGGTGCCGTGCGTGCAACCGCTGAGGATCCGCGGCTGAACGGGTCACCGGGCGTCACGCGTCGCGGGGAGGGCCGTCAGACCTGGTGGCTCACGACGTAGTCCGCCATCTTCGCGATCGAGTCGAACCGGTCGGCCACCAGTTCTTCATCGGGGATCGACACGTCGAATGCCTCTTCGAGCCATACCAGGGTTTCCAGAATGCCTAGCGAGTCGAAGCTCGGGAATTCGCTCAGCACCCGGTCCTCGGTCAGATCCGAAATATCTGCCTCGGTAATCACCGTGGCAAGACGTTCGGTAATTGCTTTGACGACCAGCTGTCGATCAGCCACCTTGACTCCTTTTCGACCGGACATCCACCGCTGTCTATTCAAGATACAAATGGCCGTGAATCCTGACAAGGTAATGTCACCGCACGGGGCGGACGAACACCCGACCGGTCACCGTCTCGTGTGAAAGAAGGTGAGGCCCATGCGCTGCTCGAAGGACACCAAGCGGCGCTCCTGCACCGAGGCACACAACTCCTCCAGGGAAAGCTTGCCGAAAACAAAGGAGCGGAACGCGGCCGGTTCCACTCCCCGATGTTTCTCAGCGAAATACGTGAGGCTCACCCGCAGGGCGTCGAGCTTGCCCGGCGGAAGCGGCGTCTCCAGATGGTAGACGCGGGCCTCGGCGCGGTAATGATAGTGCGCACCGGCATGATGCATTCGCAGACCGAGTTCGATGTCGTCCACGCCCCACCGGACGAACCCTTCGTCGTATCCGCCTAGGTCCAGGGCATCGGCACGTCGGAAGGACACGTTGCGGTTGACGAAGCACAGCCACGGCGCAGGAAGTGCGTGGGGGTGCCGGTCGAACAGCTTCAGCGTTTGGGCTGCGTAGTAGTCGCGTCGGCTCCGTCGATTCAGGGGGCCCCAGTCGCCGCGGAGTGCTGCGTTCAGCCGCGCCCGGTTCTCCCGTGTGTCCAGGTTCGACAGGTAGGTGTTGAACCGGTCCCCGACAACGATCGCCGACGGGGTGTCCAGGTGCGTACTCAAATGCGTCGCCACCAGTTCCTCGTCGAATAGCACGTCATCGTCGAGACAAAGGATCACCTCCCCGGCCGCGGCACGCAGCCCGGCGTTGCGGGCGACGGTGTAGCCCAGAGGAGGTTGTCGTACCAGCCTGACGTCGAGTCCGCGATGTTCCTCCAACGCTGGTGCGAGATCGGTCTGCGACCCGTCGTCCACCACTACCACCTCCATGGCGCCGGGCAGGTTGCGTTGTTGTTGTAGTGATGACAGCAGCAGTCGGAGGCGATCGGGCCGGTCACGGGTGTTGACAACTATTGAGACGTCCATCGCATGATCCCTTTCCACGGTGTTCACATGCCGGGTGTTCACCTGCTGCGCATCCGCGGTTGAACACCCGGCGCTGCCCGGGCACGCCGGGGCCACACAGCCGCCGCCGTCGTCCTCGGCGCATCGCCTCGGACCACCTATCGGGACGTCAGGTGCTCTCGTGCTGCCGCTGTTCCAGTTCGTTCGCCAACTCCGCCCATGCGGTCGCGCACTCCCGTGCGATCCGGGCCACGAACACAGCACAGTGCGGGGGCACCTCGGAGGCCGTCGTACGCCACTGGTCCCGCGTCACCACCCGCTGGGCGAGCCAGCGCAGGAGTGTGCGGCCGGACTCCGTGTAGCGGACGGACGGGTCGCGGCGCAGGCCGTCGATGAGGGACTGAATATCCGCCTGCTGCTGGACGTGGCTCGGGCGGGACCCCGGTCGCAGAGCGGGCGAGGACGTGGTGGCCGCCTCGGCCTGCGGTACGGCGGGCACTACGTCCTTGCCCGCTTCGAACCGCGTACGCACGTCCCGTGCCGTGCCCAGCGAGATGCCGGCCTCCCTGGCAATCTGCCGGAGAGACGAATCGGGACGTGCCGCTATCACCGCGCCGGCTCTGCGGCGTCCCTCAATGGCGCTGACCGGATGTTTCCGTCCGTCCCGTCCGACGCGCGTGTGCGCCTCGGCCCCCGCGCTCTGCCGGATCGACGCGACTGTCCTGGCGGCGAGTCCGGTGGTGACGGCGATCGAGCGATCAGACTTTTCCGGGTGGGACCTGATGATCCGCGACGCGGCGGCCCTGCGATCGCCCAAGGTGAGCGGCAGTCCGTGCTCCGTATTGGCCTTCACTGCGAGGAAGAAGGCTTCCTCGCGGCTTCCGTAGAAGAACCGCGCGTCGATCTCCTCGCAACCCTTCATCCGGGCAGCGAGAACTCGGTGCATTCCGTCGATGACGTCAAGGTTCTCATGGTGGACAAATATCGGAGGAAGGTTTCCCTCGGCTTCCGCCAGGACACGGACGTGCTCGGGGTCCACGCCGTTCCGTCTGGGTGAGTCAGAATCCCGGAGTTCGCTGATCCGGATTCGGATGATTCCTTTACCTTCTTGTTCCTGCTCGGCGTCGACAGTCGATCCGGATTCATTTAGCCGATGAAACATTTGCGATCACCCCACGCGACACGAATCGATGCGGAATCATGGTGTTCGGCCATTAGGTCAAGGCATGCAAGCAAAAATTTATCCGTACTTGTTCCGGCAGACTGATGAGGTTCGGACGACCTGATACGCGGTCCTGTCATGCGACGTGCCCCGGCCATGCTCTTGCGGCATACGCAGATCCACTCCCGTTCGAATCGATGGGACGAAATCGGTTCCAGGTCAGGCCGGCGGAGCGAGGTGCTCAGGGCGGGCGCAGGTCAGGAGGCGCGCTGCCGCCGGACGGACCCAGGCGATGGTGCGGGACAGCCCTTGACGTGCTCCCACTGCGGGCTTCTAGCCGAGCGCGTCGAGCGTGAGCCGGATGTCGGGGCAGCGCACCGACGGATTGTCGGCCGGACGCGCGACGAACCGGATCGTGGACGCGGATCCGGTTAGCTCGACCACCAGGTCCGCGAGAGCCAGCACCGTCAGTTCGTCGTCGTTGCCGATGTTGACCGGGCCGGTCAGCGAGGAGCGGGCCAGGGCGACGAGCCCAGCGACGATGTCGTCCACATAGGTGAGGGAGTGGGTCTGGCTGCCGTCACCGGCGACCGTCAGAGGCTCCCCGGCCAGCGCCTGTTGGAGGAAGGTGGGCACCGCCCGCCCGTCGTCCGGGCGAATGCGGGGGCCGTACGTGTTGAAGATTCGAACGATCGCCACATTCGTGTCGTGTGCCTCGCCCTTCGCCATGGTCAAGACCTCCGTGAAACGCTTGGCCTCGCCATAGACGCTGCGCGGGCCGACCGGATTGACGTTGCCCCAGTAGCCCTCGTGCTGCGGATGCCGCAACGGATCGCCGTACACCTCAGAGGTGGGGGCGAGCACGAAGTGGGCGCCTCGCTCGCGGGCCAGGGCGAGAGCGTTGCGTGTGCCGAGACTGCTGGCCTTCATCGTTTGCAGGGGCAGACGCAGATAGTCCACGGGGGAGGCCGGCGACGCCAGATGGAACACCAGGTCGACGCGGCCCGCTACCTCCAGGCCCGCATTCAGGTCGGCCGGGCGACGTTCACCGACGAGCCCGTGCAGAAGTCGTCGACGCACATGATGTCGTACCCCCCCCGCGATCATTGCGTTGCAGAGGTGGGAACCCAGAAAAACCGGCTCCGCCGGTCACCACCGCCCGCGGTGGACGGTCCCGGGAACCGGGAAGACGCCGGTCGGCAGCGGGCTGCCCCGCTGCCCGATACGGACCCGGGAGCGGCGCGCCGGTCACTCCGGAGCGCCGGGTGCGGATGCATGCCGCATCAGGTGTTGCACATAGACCCTGCGGGCTCGCGCGGCGAAGTAGTCGCCGGAGGCGACCTCCCGATGGCGCGCCGGACTCCGTTCGTCGGCACAGGTGGGAATGCAGCTGATCAGCGCGTCGGCGTTGGGCTGGAGGAGGAAGGCGATCGAGATCCGGTCGCGGTGGCACTCGTCCGCCGGTGGGCACACAACACGGTGCCGAGTACTGAGCCAGCGGTCGTTGGCCCTGGTGGTCATCAGTCGGCCGAGGTTGACGACGAAGGTACCGGGGATGGAGGGGGACGTTCGCCCAGTGGCCCGCGCGGTCCAGGATCTGCAGGCCCCGCCCGGGGCGTCGTCCTGCTGGAGAAGGGTCGCCGTGCCGAAATCGGTGTGATCGGCGATCCGCAGGGCTCCGGGCGGCGCCGGTTCACTCAGCGGCGGGTAGTAGTCGATGCCCAACGGGGTCATGTGGTGGTCGAACTTGTCGTCGAACCAGCCCTCGGACAGCCCGAGCGCGGTCGCGAGCAGTCGCGTGATCTCCAGTGCCAGCGTGCCGACCGCGTCGTAGTAGGCGAGGCAGGTCTCGCGGAGTCCCGGCATGTCCGGCCGCCGGTTCGGGGAGGCGGAACCGTCGTCGGCGACCGCGCCGGGCTCGCCGAGGCGGCTGGCGCTGAACATCTCGATCCCGTCGTAGGCGCAGTAGCCGAGCTGCAGCAGATCCACGGGGTCGTTCGCGACCAGTTGTTTCGCCCGGTCGGGCCAGCCGAAGAACTCCCGTGCCAGCCTGTGCAGCCCGGTGATCGTCTCCTGCGGCACTCCGTGCTCGGCGACGACGAAGAAGCCGCTGGTCTCGCATGCCTTTGCGAGGGCACGTACCACCGCGCCACGCCGTATGGGATCGTGCGGTCCGGCGCGATCGAGGCCGATGACGGGGACATAGCCGTCCACCAGCACCACGTCCGTGCCGGTGGCCGGATTACTGTCTGGCACCTGAGCTCCTTCCGTCGTCGCTGTACGGGCGGGCAGTGATGTCACCAGGCAACCGGCAAAGCCCGCAGACCGTAGATGAGCATGTCGTCGAGGAACGACAGATCCGTAGAAGTGACGGCCGCCCGCAGGCCGGGCAAGCGAGAGAACAACTCGGCAACCGCCAGTTCCGCCTGCGCGTGCGCGACGAAACTGCCCAGGCAGCGGTGGACTCCGTGGCCGAACGCCAACTGCCCCTGCACATCACGGGTGATGTCGAAGCGGTCCGGATCGGGGTACACGGTCGGATCCCGGTTCACCGACGGCAGGCTCACCACTACCGCGTCCCCCTCCACTATGCGGCACCCCCCGAGTTCGAAGTCACGCGTGGCGACCCTGGCGACGCCGTGCTGTACGACGGTCCAGTAGCGCAGCGCCTCTCCGACGGTGGGCCCCGCCCACCGCCCCGGGTCCGTGCGCACGAGGTCCGCTTGGTCGGGGTGTTCGAGCAGCGAGAGCACGGTCAGCGAGAGCAGTCCGGCGGTGGTCTCCAGGCCCGCCACGACGATCAGGTTCGCCACTCCGACGGCCTCGTCCAGATCCACCTGCCCCTCGTCCAGCGCGCGTGCCAGGCGGCCCAGAACGTTGGCGCCCGGTTTGCGGCGCTTGGCGGTGATCAGCCGTGCCAGGTACTGGTTCAGCCGGCCCGCAGCGGCGGCCCGCTGCGCATAGCTCGCGTCATGCCGTTGCATGCGCCGCACGCACTCGACGAAGAACTCGCGGTCCTCGAGCGGTGTGCCGAGCATCTGGGAGGCGGTGATCGCTGGCAGCGGCAGCGCCACGTCCGCCACCACGTCGGCAGAGCCGTCCCGGGCGCCCAGTCCGTCCACCAGTCCGGCGACGGTCGCGGCGATCGCCGGGCGCGTCCTTTTCACCCGGCCCGCAGTGAATTCGTCGGCCACCAGGCGCCGCAGACGGGTGTGTTCAGGCGGATCCATGGACAGGAAGTGGCCGGGTATTGGCCGTTTCGAGGCCAGAGGGAAGGCAGGGAAGCCTGGCCGAGCCGTGTCCGAGCTGAACGACTTGCTATCGGCGAGGATGCCCCGCGCTGACTGCATGCCTGTCACCAGCCATGCTTCGCCGCCGTATGCGAGGGGACAGCGCCGCAGCTCCGCCCCGTCCTTGGGCCGGTATTCCGGCGGAGGGGTGTAGGGGTCCGGCCGTTTCAAGGGAAAGACCGGAGCGCTCTCCTCCGCTTTCATGCCTCACCTGCCTTGCGGAGCACGGTGTCCCCCAGCGCCAGGAGGTCCATATCCGTGGCCAGGAAACAGCGCAGCGCATCCTCGGGGGTCTCGACGATGGGTTCCTCATTGTCGTTGAACGACGTATTGAGCAGGACGGGCACCCCGGTGATCCGGTCGAACGCGGTCAGCAGGTCACACAGCCGCGGGTTGAGTCCGGGTACGGCGGTCTGTAGCCGGGCGGAGCCGTCCACATGGGTGACGGCCGGAATCACTGCCTGCTTGTCCGGCAGGACGTGCGGAACCAGCAGCATGTACAGCGCGGGTGTGCCAGAGGTGAAGTACTCCGTCTGCCGATCGTGCAGCACGACCGGCGCGAACGGCCTGAACCATTCGCGGTGCTTGACCTTGGCGTTGATCCGGTCCTTCATGTCGGGGCTACGTGGATCGGCCAGGATGCTGCGGTTCCCCAGCGCTCGCGGACCGATTTCCGACCTGCCCTGGAACCAGCCGACCACGGCACCATTCGCCAGCTCGCCAGCCACGTACACGAAGAGATCCCCCGGATGTTCCACCCGCAGCAGGTCACCGTACGGGGCGATCGCAGCCCGGATCCGTTCCTCGCTGTACTCGGTTCCCAGGTACGGCGAGAAGGGCACGGGGGCCCAGGGCCGCTGTCCCAGGCCGTAGTGGCCGTACAGGGCTGCCCCGACCGAGGTGCCGCTATCCCCTGCGGCAGGGATGATATGGATCTCGTCGAAGGGTGTCTCTTCGAGAATCCGGTAGTTGGCTACGCTGTTGAGCGCGACACCGCCGGCCATGCAGAGCCGTCGGGCGCCCGTGCGCTCGTACAGCCGGCGCGCGAGTTCGATGACGATGCGTTCGGCGTGGGCCTGCACCGCGAAGGCAAAGTCGGCCCGTATCTCGTCGGCGGCTTCAGCGCCCGGGGCCCGGGCCAGCTCCTGGACGATAAGGTTCTCCAGTTCGCGCAGCTGGGCCCGCGACTGCCGGAACTCTCCGTCCTCCAGTTCGTAGAGCCCGGCAAGGCTGGGCACGTACCGCGGTGTGCCGTAGGGCGCGAGGCCCATGGCTTTGCCCGGGGCTCCCACGGAACCGACAGTCCGCAGGCCGATGTACTTGGCCACTGCCTCGTACATGCCGCCGACCGAGTTCTCGCACTGCTCGTCGATACGACGCTCCGCAGGCGTGATCAACCCGTGCACCGCGTGCAGCGGGCGCAGACCTTCCTCGTCGGCCGTGTAGCACGTGATCGTCTCGCCGTACCGCTGTCCCCGCACGGTGTGTTCCGAGCCCCGGCCGTCCATCACTAGGACCGCCGCGCGCTCGAACGGCGAGGTGTGAAAGGTGCTGGCCGCGTGTGCTAGATGGTGGCCGATCCACTCGACGCGGTTCTTGAAACGCAGCGCGTAGACCGGGTTCAGAAAGTCATTAGCGACGACCAGATCAACGTCGGCGGACGTGATCCCGGCTTCGGCGAGCACGTAATCCGCGGCAAGGCAACGCTGCAGACGCGGACCGAGTCCGAAGCCGACCTTCTTCCGGGTCAGCCGTTCCTCCTCCACAGCCGAAACGATCCGTCCGTCCTCCACGAGACAGGCACTAAAATCATGGTGAGATCCACCAAGGCCGAGCACGCGCACAAAGTACCTACCTTCCATGCGAGTATACCTGATTCCGGAATAGGAATAGACAATTCAACGACCGCACGGACTGAATTAATCAAGCTGCTGGATTCGCGCCACGAGTCACATGGATGTATAGGTGGTTCGCTTGTGCACACGATAAGAGCATGACTTGATGTTCGGGGCATGTCAAGGTCGCTAATCAGTGCCTTACTCGCCTGCTACCGTCCCCGCCTTCGCCCCCTTGACGCCCTTCCATGTCCCCTGCATCATCATTTGGGTTCCAGTGATTCATCGGCCATGTCAGCTCATGCTTTGCGCCGTCAACGGACAATCGGTCGCTGGGAGAAACCTGTGAAAGTCGATCCTCAACGATATCCGCTATGGGAACTCCTAAACGCGCCCGGCGGTTTTGGTCGGGATGCAGCCACTGCCGTCCGGGCGGAAGGAAGAAGAGTGCTCTTCGCTGACGGCACATGGCGATTGTGTGCAACCAGTGGTTTGTGGAATGTGAATCTTGGGTACGGGAACCGTCGGGTTGCCAATGCCATATACAAGGCATTGGTCGAATCGTCGTACCTCTCTGTCTGGCGGGGAGGACACATGCTCGCGGTCGACGCGTCCAGGGCGCTACTCGAGATCTGCGGGGCCGAACACTTCGGCAGCGTCATCTACTCAACGTCCGGCGGCGCGGCGAACGACCTCACCATGAAACTCGCACGTCAGTACTGGGCGCTGCACCGGCAGTTCCGGCGGCAGATCGTCGTCGGACTCAGGGACAGCTATCACGGTCTGACCTACGGGAGTCACGGCCTGACCGGGATGCGGCTCGGGCAGGGCTACTACGGCGTCGACCAACGATCGATCCGTCATGTCGGCCACCAAGACAGCGCCGAACTCGCCGAATTGCTCGCCCGCGAAGGCGACCGCATCGCGGCGGTCGTAGTGGAACCGGTGCTCGGCACCGGTGCCCACCCGCTGTCGGACACGATGCTCGCCGATCTGTGCCGACTACGCGACGAATACGGATTTCTGCTGGTCGCCGACGAGGTGGCCACCGGATTCGGCCGCACTGGCAGCTACTTCGCCTCCCGCACCTGGCCCGGCCGCCCCGACGTTCTCCTGGCGTCCAAGGGCCTCACAAACGGCACGTGCGCTGCGGCGGCCGTCCTCGTCTCGCACCGGATCTGCGAGGTGTTCGAACGGCATGACGCCTCGCTGACGCATGCGGAGACACAAGCTGGCACACCACCCACCTGCGCCGCGATCCTGGCGACCGTCGGCGAGATGGAACGCCTGCGGGCGCTCGACCGTGCGGCGCAAGTCACCCTGTGGATCGACGGACTGCTGGCGGATCTGGCCGATCACCCCCTGGTGGCCGGCGACCGCGGCACCGGCTGTTTCCGCGCCTTACGGCTGGCCGTCGACGGCGTGGACCTGCCGCCCGAGGACGTGCAGCACGTCGCCGACGAGGTCCGCCGCGCCGGTGCCCTGGTGTCCGTTGGCCCGGGATGCGTGCAACTGGCCCCAGCCCTCGTCTACGAACGTGAGGACGTTGAGCAGCTGAGCCAGGCGCTGAGCACGGGACTCGACAGGGCTGCCGAGGCACTCTCCGGACGACGCTCCGTGCATTCCACTCCGTGACCAGAAGGGTGATCCCTTGCTCCGCCCAGTGAAACGGCAGGAGCCGCCCGCCCCGCCGGTCGTACTCCTGTGCGGCGGCCTCGGTCTGCGGCAGCGCACCGAGGGCGACGACCTGCCCAAGCCGCTGCGCCCGCTCCCCGACGGCCGCCCCCTGCTCCTGCACGTCATGGACTACTACCGAGCCTTCGGGCTGTGCGAGTTCATCCTGTGTGTCGGCTACGGGGCAGAGGACATCGAGAAGCTGCTGCTGAACGAATTCCTGGTGCGGCCGGACGCGATCGACGCTGGGGCCGGGTGGCATCGCTTCGAGGCGGCGGGCCTGCGGATCACGCTGGTCGACAGCGGGCCCCGGGCCGCGAAGAACCTGCGGCTGCTAGACGCCAGGGAGCACATAGGAGAGGGCCCCTTCCTGCTCGGCTACGCGGATGTGCTCTCAGACTTCGACCTGAACGCCCTGGTCGAGCGCCACACGGCCACGGACGGACTGCTCACGCTGGTTGCGACGCGCGTCCGCTCACGCTTCGGGGAGCTCGTGGTCGACGGAGGAACGACGGTCACCGGCTTCGAGGAGAAACCACAGCGGCCTGCTCTGGTGTCGGCCGGCTACTTCATGTGCGCGCCGGAGCTGTTCGACGCGCTTGCCCCCGACACGGAGTTGGAGACCCACGTACTGCCAGGGCTGGTCGCAGAGCGGGCCGTGCACGCCGTCGTCCACGAGGGACTGTGGCTGCCGCTCGACACGTACAAGGACTTCATCGACGTCGAGGAATTGATGAAGAGGGAGGGTTTTCCATGGCTCGAACCGATTTGACCGCGCACCCGGCGGCGCGGCCCCGTGTCCCGGCGGACACCTGGCGCGGCCAGCGCGTCCTGGTCAGCGGCCACAGCGGCTTCGTCGGCTCCTGGCTCACCACCGCCCTGCTGAGTCTGGGGGCCGAGGTCAGCGGATTCGCCTTGAACGGCGACCGGCATAGCCGTGACCGCGACGCCGCCCTGACCACGTTGGGGGCGACTGCGACCACGGGTGACGTACGGGACTTCGCGGCTGTGCACCGGGCGATGTCCGCGCGCCCCTTCGACGTCGTCTTCCACCTGGCCGCGCAGCCCCTGGTGAGTGTCGGCCTGAGCGAACCGGGCACCACGCTCGCCACCAACGTCGGGGGCTCGATCAACGTCCTTGAGGCGGCCCGCCTGTGCCCGCCCACCGTTCTGGTGCACGTCACCTCGGACAAGTGCTACCGCAACGAGGGCTGGCGAAGGCCCTACCGTGAAGTGGATGCCTTGGGCGCGGGCTGCCCGTACAGCACCTCCAAGGCCGCTGCGGAACTCGTCTTCGAGACCTATGCCGGTCTGTTCAGGGCAGCGGACCGGCCGGTGCGTGCCGCCTCGGTGCGCTTCGGCAACATCATCGGCGGCGGGGACCACGCGGCCAACCGGCTGGTGCCCGACGTCATGAGGGCGCTGCGGGCGCAGCAACCGGTCCGGCTCCGCAGACCCGGTGCGGTACGGCCCTGGCAGCATGTCCTGGACGTGGTCGCCGGCCTGCTGCTGCTGGCCACAGCCCTGGCCGAGGGGTCGGTCGGACCGGGGGAGGTGTTCAACTTCGCTCCTCCCGGGGACGGCGCGACCGTGCACGAGCTGGTAACCTCAGTCGTCGCCGCGTGGCGCCGCAGCGGTGGCCCGGCCGTGCCCGTTCTCGTCGACGAGGACGCGTGGTTCGCCGAGGCGGAGTTGCTGCGGCTCGACGGACGCAAGGCTGCGGACGCGCTCTGCTGGACGCATTCCTTCGGCCTGGAGGACTCGGCGCGCGCCATCGTCGAGTGGGACCGCGCGGTGGCGGCCGGGCTGCCACCGGCCGACGCGATCTCCCGCCAGGTCCACGGGTTCCTGATAGCGCCTGTCCCATCACCACAGACCGGCCGACGGAAAGGCGACCACTCGTGACCGGAAACCAGCGCGTCTTCGTCTTCTCCCGCGAGTACCCGCCCATCACGGTGGGCGGTACCAGCACCGTGGCCCGCAACGTCGCCGTCGGCATGGCGGCCGAGGGATGGGACGTCACCGTCGTCACCACCGGTCCACAGTCGCGGACCGAGGAACGTGAACGGACCGACGGGGTGCTGGTTCACCGGTGCGGCACGGACACCGTCTACAACGCCGTCACCGGCATGGCCGGCCACGGCATCCGCGTCCACCGCCGCCTGTACGCGGCCGCGGACCTCCTGGCCGCCGAGTTCGGACCGCCGGCCGTGGTCGTCCTTCCCGACCTGTTCTGCTATCCCGAGGCAGCCATGTTCGCCCGCCGTCACCAGGTGCCGGTCGTCAACATCCTGCTGCAGGACTTCCGGGCCATCACGCCGTACGACCGCGACACCCATCATGTGACGACCGGAGTGTCGGCCACTCGTCAGCACCTGCTGGACCTGGAGCGCAAGGCGGTGCACGAGAGTGACCACACTGTGTACATCAGTCGGGCACTGTCCGATGCCGTGACCGGCTACTACCCCGCTGGCCAGGCACCGCACAGCGTGGTGCACCTCGGTGTGGATCCGGTCGAGATCGCCGCCGTGGAGGCCGACCCGCAGTGGCGACGATGCCGGTCCGAGCTGCTCGGCGCCGCCCCGGACCGCCCCCTGCTGGTCGCCTGCGGCCGACTCGTCCCGGTCAAGGGATTCGCCCCGCTGATCACCGCGCTGGACCTGCTGGGCCCGGTGCCCCGGCCTGCCGGCGGAGCAGCGGTCCTGCCCCACCTGGCTCTGGTCGGCATCGGGCCTGAAGAAGCCCCGTTGCGCCAGCTCGCCGCAGAGCTTGGAGTGGCGTCCCGGGTCTCCTTCCTCGGTGACGTGCCCCGCGCCGAAGCGCTCGGCTGGATGTCTGTGGCCGATGTCGTGGTGGTCCCCAGCCTCTGGGAGTCCTTCTGCTACGTGTGCGCCGAGATGATGGCGTTCGGCCGCCCGGTCGTGGCCTCGGCCGTCGACTCGCTGCGCGAGCTCGTCCCGAGCACGGAGTACGGATATCCGGTGGCCGTCGATGGACCGCTGGGCGAACGTTCCCTCTCTCCCACGAACCTGGCATACGCACTGAGGGAGGCCCTCACCCACCCGGACGAAGCCGAACGGCGCGGTGCCGCGGCCCGGGCCAGGGTCGCCGAACACTTCACCAACGCCCTCTTCGCCCAGGGGATATCCGCCCTCTGCCACGACCTTAGGTCGGCGAACGCCAGTGCGTGAACACCCCCTCGGCGCCCCCACAGCCCGGAGTCCCAACCAGGACAGCCTCATCGAGGATCTCTGCTCGGACGTCACCGCCGCGGACCCACGCAGTGCCCGCCTCTCCGTGGTCCGCCAGCTCACCCGGGCCCGCACCCCGGGCAGTCTCGGCAGACTCGACGATCTGGTGCATCGCATCGCCGGCATCCGGCGCACCGCCACCCCGGGTCCACTGCCGGCCGCAGTGAGTGTGCTGGCCGGCGACCACGGAGTTGCGGCACATGGCGTGTCCATGCACTCGCACGGGTTGACCAGCCAGGTCCTGCGGCTCGTCGCGGCGGGCCGGGCGCCGGTGAACATCCTGGCCGCCCGGATACCGGCGAGGGTGGAATGCGCGGACTTCGGCCTGCTGGAGCCGGTGGGAAACCAGCGGTACAAGGTCGCTCCCGGCACCAGCGACATTTCCGGGCAGGACGCCATGTCACCGGCCCAGGCACGGCAGGCCGTGCTGAACGGCGCCGCGTACGCCAGGTGTCGCCTGGCCGGGGCGGCGTTGCTGGCGGTCGGTGAGATCGGAGTGGGCAACACGACGGCGGCGTCCGCGCTCGCGGTCCGGTTACTCGGTACCTCTCCGGCGCAAATGGTGGGCGCCGGCTCTGGAGTGGACGCGGACACCGTGGCGCACAAGCGCGGACTAGTCGAGCAGGCGCTACGCCGGACCCGGAAGGTGCCGGACGATCCGCTGCGGCTCCTCGCGGCCCTGGGTGGGTACGAGATCGCGGGAAACGTCGGGGTCGTCCTCGCGGCGGCTGGGAGGCAGCAGGTCACGGTGATCGACGGCATGATCACTGCGGTCGCAGCCTTGATCGCAGTACGCCTGTGCCCAGCGACAGCCGACGCCGTCGTCGCCTCGCACTGCTCGGCGGAACCGGCCCATCGGGCGCTACTCGACGCGCTCAGCCGATCACCCCTGCTCGAACTGGGCATGCGGCTCGGCATGGCCTCGGGGGCCGCGCTCGCCCTCGGCGTGATCAACTCGGCGTTGGCGGTCGCAGACCTGACGCCGCCTGCGGCCTCGGTGGGCCTGGCGGCACGCCCGTGATCCGCGGTGTGGTATTCGACCTGGACGGCACCCTGGTCGATTCCTGGGTCGTGCATCGGTACTGCCTGCGGCAGGCGGCCGCAGCCGCTGGGCTGGAGGAACCGAGCGCGGCGCGGATCGCGACGGCCCAGCGGGCCACCGACGTCGCGACGCTGCGGGCCCTGGTTGGCGAGGAGCGTCTTGGCACGGCCCTGCCCGTCTACGGGCGAGCGCTGCGCGAAGCCCTCTTACGCCGTCCGGTACCGGCGATGCCGGGCGCCCGGGCGGCCGTCGAGCGCCTGCGCGAGGGCGCATGGGTTCTTGGCGTATGCACCGGACGGTCCCGCGAGGACGCCCAGGCGCTGCTCGATGCGAGCGGGCTCGCTGTCGGCCTAACCGTCGCACGGGAGGACGCTCCGCGTCCCAAACCAGCGCCAGACGGGCTGGCACGCGCGCTGCGTCTGTTGGGGCTCACAGCGGACGAGGCCCTGTACGTCGGCGACAGCACGGTCGACGCACAGCAGGGCCGTGCCGCCGGGATCCGCACCCTGCTGGTCGGGCCGCACGGAGCGGTCTTGTCCGGCGTCCCCGCCCCGGACAGTGCTACCTGGATCGCGGGGCTGCGCGATCTCCCCACGCTGCTGCGAAAGGAGCTCCGATGAGTATCGAGAGTCTCTACGAGGCCGTCCGTGCGGGCGCCGGGAGGCATGCGGACACTGCACTGCTCGCCGAAGGGAGGACGTGGGCCTACGGCGAACTGTTGGATGCGGCAGATGCGTTCGCGGCGCAGCTCCGGCGTCGCCCTGAGTCGGCCGAGCCGTTGGTCGCGGAGTTGGCCGATCCTGTAGGCACCGCCGTGGTCACCCTGGGGTGCGACCTGGCCGGCGTTGCCCTGGTCCACCGGGATCCCTCCTCACCCGCGCCGGTGGCAGGCCCAGTGGTCCACGACGGCCGTGCCCGGGCAGTCGGCCCCGATGAGGTTCCCTGCTTCGACGGGCGCCTGTGGCTGCATACCGACGGCCGGTCACCGCTGCCCCCTGACCTGCCGGACGGTGCGCAGATTTTCCTCACCTCGGGGTCCACCGGGACCCCGAGGGCCGTGGTGCGCACGGTCGACGCGGTCCGGGCGGACGCCCTGCGGGTCGCCGGCTTCCTCGGCTACGCGCCGGACGCGCCTGTGGTGTGCTCGGCGCCCTTCTTCCACGCGTACGGGTTTAACTACGGCCTGATGGGCCCCCTGCTGACAGGGGCGACAGTGCGCTGGTGCCCGTCGCGGACGGTTCCCTCCCAGCTCGCGCGCTCCGTCCAGGAGTGTGGCGCGCGGACACTGATCGCCCTACCTGCCCACTACGGGCTCCTCGCGGCCTCGACCGGACTGGCCGATCCCGTCTGGGACACCCGGCTGGCCACCTTGCGGGCGGCCGTCTCCGCGGGCGCGCCGCTCGCGGCGGGCGTGGCCCCCACTGTGGTGCAACGTTTCACGTTCGGCCTCTACAACTGTTATGGGTCCTCGGAGGCCGGTGCCGTGACGCTCACCCCTCTCACCGGCGACGAGGAAGGCGGCTGGATCGGAGCCCCACTGCCCGGTGTGACAGCCCGTGTCGAGCCGCTCGACGAGGCGTCGAAAGTGGGCGAACTCCTGTTGCGTACAACCTCGTTGGCCGCCTTGCGGCTGGGACCGCGCGGCACGGAGCCGCTGGCCCGGGACGACGGCTGGTACCCGACCGGGGACCTCGCTCTCGCGCAGACGCCGGGCGGGGGGATCCGGCTCGTCGGCCGGGTGACGGCCGTCATTAACGTCGCGGGGAAGAAGGTGAGCCCCGGAGAGGTCGAACGGGTGCTGGCCGCCCACCCGCAGGTCGCGGACGTCCAGGTGGTCGCCGCTGCCGACCCGGCCCGGGGACAGGTGCCCGTTGCCCGGGTCGTCCTGCTGGATGAGTCGGCGGCATCGCAACTGACCGGCTGGTGCCGGCAGAGGCTGGCGCCGCATCAGGTGCCCCGGCGTTTCGACATGGTCGAGGAGATCCCCCGGTCGGCGACTGGGAAGCCGCTCGCCGTCGCGACGGCCCAGGAACCCACGGCGGCCGGGGAGGCGCGATGATCCCGGAGCGCGGCGGACTCGACTCCGTACGGCGCCTCATGCTGACCACCGACGGCACGGTCACCCCCATGCTGGAGCACCTGGTGGGCGAGCGTCTCCTCGTCGCCCGGTTGGTCCAGTCGTACGGAACGGCCGACAACCGGACACGTACAGTGCTGGCCACGTCCGGTGACGGTGAGTTCCTGTTCCGCTCCAGCGAGTTGGTGGGCGCGGATTCGGGGACAACCTACGTCCGGGCGACCTCGGTCGGCGTGCCCCACGCCCTGCCGCCGGCGGTGCGAACCGGGCTGCTGCGCACCCAGGAGCCCATCGGGCGTCTGCTGCGACGGAACCGGACGGAGACCTTCCGGGAAATTCTCGATGTCGACCTACGGACCGGCAGCGGGTCCGCCGAGGCATGCCGCCGCTACCGGATCTTCGTCGGCGGGGCCCCCGCGCTGCTCATCACCGAGACCTTCTTGTGGGATCAGCTGCGTGACGCCTTGGCATAGATCATCTTGTAACGTGCTCAACTCCGC
Source organism: Streptomyces sp. NPDC056987 (assembly GCF_042673865.1). NCBI lineage: Bacteria > Bacillati > Actinomycetota > Actinomycetes > Kitasatosporales > Streptomycetaceae > Streptomyces > Streptomyces sp. NPDC056987. Next base: position 26,044 of record NZ_JBHURV010000056.1, on the reverse strand, counting down.
TACAGGGAAGTCATTTCGTGTCCTCAACACAACCGCATACAGCCCAACCGGACGCTCCTCCCACCAGCCCACCACCCAGCTCTCTGCTCGGTTGGCTGCGCAGCCGGGAGGAGGTGAAGTTCTTCTCGGTGCTGCCGCGCGCGTCCCGCGCGCTCGGCTGGGCGTGGTGGGTTCTGATCGTGTCTCGCGGCATATTGCCTGCCCTGTTCTCTGTCACAGTCGCGGCGGTGGTGAATGCCGTCAACGAAAACGATTCGCTTGTGGGGCCGGTGATCGCGGCAGGCATCGTGTTCGTGACGGTCCAACTGCTCGCGCCCCTGCACTCACAAGTGGGTGCCAACCTCGGTGAGAGACTCTCGTACTGGCTGCACGACCGACTCCTGATCGCCACGACCGGGCCGACGGGCCTCGCCCACCTGGAGTCGCGCAGACTGACGGACCGGTTGACCGGCGCACGCGACTTCGACCTGGGCATCGCGGGACCGCCGATGCACGTCTCGCTGGGCATCATCGCGGGAGGGCTGGTCGAGGTGGTGGCCGGGCTGGGACAGACCGCCGTTCTCGCGGCCTACGCCTGGTGGGCGCCCTTGCTGGTGGGTGGCGCCTGGGGGGCGACCCACTGGCTGCTGCGGGAGAGCAGCGTGTGGGGAGACCGAGACGAGGGCGAGGTGCTCGACGCCCAGCGGCGGGCCGAATACGCCTACCGGCAGGCCGTCGGCTCCCCTGCGGCAAAGGAGCTACGGCTGTTCGGCCTGAGCGAATGGACGGTGGCCCGGTTCAACGTCAGCAGGCGCAGGCTGGTCGATCTGCGCTGGCAGGCGACACGGCTGCGGCGCAAGCCATTGCACTGGACGGTCGTCATGCTGGTCACGGCCAACGGCGTGCTGCTGTGGTCGCTGGCGAGCGATGCGGTGTCGGGCGCTGTCGGCACCGGCGAGGTGGTCCTGTACGCACAGGCCGCAGTGGGCGCGAGCGCCCTGGCCTTCGGCGGCCTCAGCTGGGCGCTGCCGCCAGCCGCACACTCGGTGGCGCTGGTACTCGCGCTGGAGGCGGAGATGGCCGAGGCTGGGCGACTTAGCTCGGGCGAGCGCGACGCGGACGGACTCCCCGGGAAGACCCTGCGTTTCCGACAGGTCGCCTTCACCTACCCGGGAGCGAGTCGGCCGGTACTCGAGGGACTCGACCTGACCATCGAGGCGGGCACCTCGCTGGCGGTGGTCGGCCTGAACGGCGCGGGCAAGACCACGCTGGCCAAACTGGTGTGTGGGCTGTACGAACCCATGCGGGGCGTTGTCGAGGCCGACGGCGTCGACCTGCGAGACATCGACCCGAAGGCGTGGCGCCGTCGCGTCACTGCGGTGTTCCAGGACTTCGTCCGCTACGAGATGCCACTGCGCGACAACGTGGCGCCACTGGAAGCCCCGGACGAGACGATCCTGGCGGCCCTCGCCGACGCGGGCGCCGCCGGAGTCGCGGAGCTGGACACCGTACTGGCCCGCGGTTATGACGGCGGCACGGAACTGTCCGGCGGGCAGTGGCAGCGGGTGGCGGTGGCACGCGCGCTGTGTGCGGTGCGGCAGGGCGCGGGCGTCGTCGTGCTGGACGAGCCGACCGCGCAGCTGGACGTCAAGGGCGAGCGCGAGATCTTCGAGCGCATCCTCCGGGCCACCAAGGGATGCACGACGCTGCTCATCTCTCACCGCTTCTCCACCGTGCGGCACGCAGACCGCATCTGTGTGCTGGAATCCGGACGCGTCACGGAACTGGGCACGCACGACGAACTCGTGGCCCTCGGTGGCCGCTACCGGCGGATGTTTGACCTGCAGGCATCCCGATTCGTTTCCGAGGAGCCCGATGCCACCGGCCACTGACCGCCTGCCGTCCGCAGCGTCGGCCCTCTTCCGCTCCCTGCGGATGGGTTACCAGGCCAGTCCCGGCCTGATCCTGGTGGCCTTCGCGACCACCGTCGCCGCGGCGGCGCCGGACGCGCTGATCGCCGTGGGCCTCGCGGAACTCGTGCACGGCGTGATGACCGGCGACGGTGGGCGCATCGCGCAGGCCGTGACGTTCGTCGGAGTACTGGCCACGGCCGGCTGGCTGCTGGACGTCGTCAGCGACCGCGCCAACCGCCGCTTTGCCGACCGGGCCGCCGTCGTGCTCGAGGCGCACGTGGCCCATCTGCAGTCCTCGGTGGTCACGATCGAACACCACGAGCGCCCCGATCACCTGGACCGGCTTTCCGTGCTGCGCGATCACGCCAGCGCGCTGAGCATGCTGTACCAACAACTGTTCTCCACTCTCGGCGCGGTTGTCCGGTTGGGCTTCACGCTGGCCCTGCTGATGTCGGTCCATCCGATGCTGGGCCTGCTCGGCTTCGTAGCCGTTCCGGGCGTGCTGGTCTCGCACTGGCGTTCCGGCGCGGAGAAGGCGGCCGAGGAGGCAGGAGCCCGGCACGAACGACGAGCCCGGCACCTGTTCACGCTGGGCACGTCGGCAGCCGCCGGCAAGGAAATCCGGGTCGCGGGTGTGCAGCGCTGGCTGCGCGACAGGTACCGGGACGACTGGAGGAGGCGCTATGTGCCGCTGGCCAGGGCGAGGTGGACCTCGGCGGCCTGGCAGTCCGCCGCCCAGGCCGTGCTTGGGGCCGCTTTCGTCGCCGCGGTGGCCTACACCGCGCGGGGCGGCGTCTCGGCGGCCGGGGACGTGACCCTGGTGCTGACGGCGGGCAGCCGCCTGTCGCAGTACATCGGCCAGACGGTCAGCCAGACCCAGTTCTTCCGCGCCATCTGGGTGGACGTTTCCCGTCGGCTCGCCTGGCTGGAGGACTACGCCGAAGCGGCCCTGGCCGCGGCCGACCTCCCGGCCCCCGAGAACCTCGGCAAGGGCATCCGTCTGGAGAAGATTTCCTTCCGGTATCCCGGGACCGACCGGCTGATCCTGGACGACGTCAGCCTCGACCTCCCGGCGGGGAAAGTGGTCGCCGTCGTCGGTGAGAACGGGGCCGGGAAGTCGACCCTGGTCAAGCTCCTGTGCGGCTTCTACCGCCCCTCTGCGGGAAAGATCACCGTCGACGGGACAGACCTGGGCAGAGTCCGCCCGGCCGACTGGCGGGACCGGCTCACTGGGGCCTTTCAGGACTTCTTCAAGTTCGAATATCCGGTGCGGCAGTCAGTGGGCGTGGGAGACCTCCCCAGGATCGCCGACCTGTCCGCCGTCAAGACCGCCGTCGCCCGTGCCGGGGCCGACGATGTTGTGGAGAAACTGGAGCGCGGCCTGGACAGCCAGCTTGGAGCAAACTGGGACCAGGGCACCGATCTCTCGCACGGCCAGTGGCAGAAGATCGCGCTCGCCCGCGGGTTCATGCAGGAGACACCGTTGCTGCTGGTCCTAGACGAACCCACGTCCGCGCTGGACGCCGAGATCGAGCACGCGTTGTTCGAGAGCTTCGCGGAGGCGGCACGTTCGGACGCAAACGCCTCGACGGGCCGCATCACGCTCCTCGTCTCCCACCGGTTCTCCACGGTGCGCATGGCAGACCTGATCGTGGTCCTGGACGGGGCGCGGGTGGCCGAGTACGGAACGCACGACGAACTGGTCGCCCGGGGGGGGCCGTACGCCGAGTTGTACGGCATTCAGGCGTCCTCTTACCGCGAGGGCTATGGCATGAACGGGACACCGAAGGAGACCGGCTGATGGAGAAACCGCTGGACGGCAAGGTGGCGGTCGTGACCGGTGGTTCGCGAGGGGTCGGTCGAGGGATCGTGGCCCGTCTCCTCCACGACGGCGCGGTGGTGGTGATCGGGTTCCGGGAAAGCGTGGACCTGGCACACGAGATGGTGGCCCGGGCAGAAGCCGGCGAGGGCCGGGCCCACGCCGTCCAGTCCGACCTGAGCCGGCTGGACGGCGTCCGACGGCTGTTCGCCCGGGCCGAGGAGTTGACCGGAGGACTCGACATCCTGGTCAACAACGCGGCCGTGATGCATCGTGCCAAGTTCGCGGACACCACGGAGGACGCTTTCGACAGCACCATCTCCCTCAACGTCAAAGGGGTCTTCTTCGCCATCCAGCAGGCTGCCCACCGCATGCGCGAGGGGGGGAGAATCGTGAACATTTCGTCCGCCGCGACGGCCCTGGCGCACCCGTCGCAGGCTGTCTACTCTGCCAGCAAGGCCGCCGTGGACCAGCTGACCCGGGTGGCGGCGAAGGAACTCGCTGGCCGGGGCATCACCGTCAACACCGTGTCACCCGGCGCCGTGGAGACGGAGGAGGTGTCGGCTTCCGTCAGACCGGAGGTACTCCGGCAGTGGCGCAGGTCCAACGGATTCGGTCGGCTCGCCCAGCCGCAGGACATCGCCGACGTCGTCGGATTCCTCGTGGGTCCCGACGCACGGTGGCTCACCGGCCAGAACCTGCTGGCCTCCGGCGGGACACTCTGATGACGGCGACCGTTCCGGGCCGGACCAGGTCCGTGCCCGGCGAGGAATCCCTGTGCCGCGTCGTCGGACGTCTGCGGCGGATCCCCGATGGGTTCCGCGAATTCACGCAGACCGGCTCCGACGCCGGACGCAGGCACGGCATCCACGCCGAACTGCTCGACGCCCTGGTTGTGTCGGGCCTGCCATACCGTGCGACGGGCGCTGGCCCACGGTTCGACGGGCTGGACCTCGCCAACGTGTCGCTCGGTCTTGCCCTGCCCTCACCTCGGTTCATGGCGATGCGCGGCTGGTCGGCCGCCATCCGTTCGGCCGCGCACGCCGCCGCGGTGACCTACGTCGTGACGGTGGAGCCCAGTTGTCCAAAGGACTCCCACCCGGGGCTCTGCTCCGCCGAGCCTGCTCCCCACTTGCGGCAGCTGCCCGGGTACCGCGCATCGTCGCGCGGCGCCTTCACGCTTACCCGGCGCGTACATGGCCAGACCGCACACGTCCGTTCGGACGTCACCCGGCTCACCGACCTCGTACAACCGCTTCATTTTCATCTACTTCCTGACGGCCTGCGCGCGGATCTCGGCTTTCTGCGCGAGACCCGTCTCGCCGACTGCGGTCTCGCCGCGCGTCACCTCGTGGCGGAGGCGGCGGCGCTGGGGCTCCGGGCCCGGCGTTCCTTCGGCCTGTTCATCTCCGCGCCCTACTCGATCCCCCACGCATGGTTCGACCTGTACCTAAACGACGCCTGGGTGCCTTTCGACCCGCATCTGCTGAACGTCCTGACCGGCTGGGATCTGCTGCGTCCGGGTGAGTGGCCGCCCCACCGCTCGATCGGCGATGCCGCCTGGCGGCTCGGCGAGGACGAATTCATGATCGCCACGCATATCGAAGGAGTGGCCGCGCTCTCCTTTCCGACCCGGGCCGACGGCACGTGACAACGCGGCCGAGCCCTCTGCCGTCCGGCCCTCACCTCGATGAAGGGATGTCTGGTACATGGATGAGAGCACCAGAGGAACCGTCGGTCCCGAAGGCCGGACGGGTCCCTCACTCGGGCTGTACTTCTTCTCCGCCCTTGAGGAGAACGTCGCCGACGCCGACGGATACCGGCTGCTGCTGGACGCGGCACGGGCCGCGGACGACCAGGGCCTGCGTTTCGTCTGGGTCCCGGAACGACACTTCACACCCTTCGGCGGCGGCCACCCCAACCCTGCGGTGCTGGCGGCGGCCATCGCCGCGGTCACCCACTCGGTCCGTATCCGGGCGGGCAGTGTCGTCTTGCCCCTGCACGATCCGCTGCGGGTGGCCGAGGAATGGGCCGTCGTGGACAACCTCTCGGGCGGACGTGCGGAGATTTCGTCCGCCACCGGATGGAACGCCCGGGACTTCGTCCTGGCCCCGGAGAACTTCACGGACCGTGCGGAGCGGGCACGGCACGACCTGCGGACCGTCCAGGATCTGTGGCGCGGAAACGCCGTCCGCAGGAAGGGCCCGGACGGCGTCGACCACACAGTCCGTACCTACCCCCGTCCGGTTCAGCCTGGTCTGCCGTGCTGGATCACGGCCACCGGAAATACGGACACCTTCGCGTATGCCGGTGAGCTGGGCGCCGGTCTGCTCACCGGCTACGGAGCCTTCACCACGCGGCAACTCGGGGAGTGTATCGGCGCCTATCGGCGTGCTTACGCCGCTCACCACGGCGGACGGGGCCGGGTATGCGTTATGGCGCACGCCGCGATAGGCGCCTCGGGCGAGGAGATGCGGCGCCGTGCGGAGGGTCCACTGCGCCGGTACCTCGCGGCCTTCCTGAGCCAGGGCGACCCGCCCGCCGACACCCTTCTCGGTGAGAAGCGGCTCGTCTTCGCCGCGCAACTCCATCTCCGCGGCCGCTCCCTCATCGGCGACCGGGCCGAGGCACTCGAGACGGTGCATCGGATGCATGCCGTGGGCGCGGACGAGATCGCCTGTCTGGTCGACTTCGGACTTCCCCGGCAGACCGTCCTGGACACAGTGGCCGAACTCGCGGCCATCCATGCGCACCTGTCGTAACCCCTGAGCGAAGGGATCATGATGTCGTCCGAACCCCACCGCCCGGCCAACTCGTCGGCCACGCCCTCCCGGGCTGCCGTGCTGTCGTACGTCCGTGAAGTGATAGCGGGCGTCACCGACACCACGACGGCCGCACTGACGTCTCCGGACGCGCTGCGCGACCTGCGCATGGACTCGCTGACACGGATGAACGTCACGTTGGCCTTCGAGCGCGACCTCGGAGAGATGCCTGCCACCCTCATGTTCCAGAACCAGACGGTCGAAGACCTGGCGGACCACTTCCTCGCCACCCGTCCGACGCCGTTGTCGGACGTCGTGGCGAACAGCGAACCGACACGTTGCCCGGCAGCCCCGAGGGCAGCACACCAGGCCGCTCCGCCGTCGGCGACGCCGGACCACAGGTCGCGTGACAGCGAGGACATCGCGGTCGTCGCGGTGACCGGACGCTATCCGGGGGCACCAGACATCGAGTCGCTGTGGCGCAATCTGCGGGACGGTGTGACCGCCATCACCGAGGTGCCCGCAGACCGTTGGGACTGGCGGGAGTACTTCGACCCCCGGCGCGGTCAGCCGAACATGTCGTACGGCCGCTGGGGCGGCTTTATCGACGGCGTGGCCGACTTCGACGCGGAGTTCTTCGGCATCCTGCCGAGCGAAGCCGCGAACATCGATCCTCAGGAGCGCCTCTTCCTCCACGCGTGCTGGAACCTTCTAGAGCAGGCGGGTCACCTGGGCTTGAGCACCCATCAGCCGGACACGGGTGTCTTCGTAGGCACCATGAACTCCACCTACGGCAAGATGGGCGCCGCCGAATGGCCGCTCGGAAAGCTGACCGGAGCCAATTCCGCAGCCTGGTCGATCGCCAACCGTGTCTCCTACGTCTTCGACTTCCACGGCCCGTCCTTCGCGGTCGACTCGGCGTGCTCGTCCTCCCTCGTAGCCGTCCACCTGGCCTGCGAGAGTCTGCGAAGTGGGGAGTGCGCGGCAGCCATCGCCGGCGGTGTCAACCTCATCCTCCACCCCTCCCACCTGGTCGGTCTCTCAGCGACCGGCATGCTAGCGTCCGGCAAGGCATGCCGGGTGTTCGACGCGGCGGCCGACGGCTACGTGCCCGGCGAAGGTGTCGGCGCGGTACTGCTCAAACCTCTCGCGGCCGCCCTGGCCGACAATGACCACGTCTGGGGGGTGATCAAGGCCGGTGCTCTCAACACCGCTGGCCGGACATCCGGTTTCACGGTGCCCAACCCGACCATCCAGTCGGACCTCGTGACCACCGCCATCCGTCGAGCCGGCATCACGCCAGGTGACATCTCCTACTTCGAAGCCCATGGCACCGGTACGAAGCTGGGCGACCCCATCGAAACCGCGGGCCTGGCCCGCTCGCTGGAGCCAGGGCGGCCGGACGCCCAGACGTGCGCTGTCGGCTCTGTCAAAGCGAACATCGGGCACCTGGAGGGGGCAGCGGGGATCGCGGGTCTGACGAAGGTCCTCCTCCAACTGAAGCACCGTCACATACCGCCGTGCGTGGGCCTCGACACTCTCAATCCGCAGATCTCCAGCACCTCGTCCGTGCTGCACTTCCCGCGTTTCCTGACGCCATGGCACGGCCCGGAGGGTGAAGCGGACGGGCATCCGCTTCGCGCCGGCGTGAGTTCCTTTGGCGCGGGGGGAGCTAACGCCCATCTGATAGTCGAGGAGTTCGTCCCATTGCACCCGGTGGCCGGTACGCCCGCGGAACACGACGCGGCAGGAGGGAGCGCCGAGCACGTAGTGCTGCTTTCGACCCGTACCGTTGAACAGTTGCGCGCCCTGGCTGCCGAAGTCGCCGGGAACCTCCCTGACACACCAGAAGCGGGGGACTTCCCGGAGCGCCTGGCGTACAGCACCCAGATCGGGCGGAAGGAGATGGCCGAGCGGCTGGCCGTGCCCTTCACCGGCCTCGCGCAACTTCGCACCGCATTGGAGGACTTCATCGCAGGCAAACAAACCGCTGCGGTCATGACGGGTTCGGTCCTCGGAGGGAACTCGCGAAGGCTCCAGCCCTACGACGAGGACGACCAGGCTTATGTTGACGCCCTGACCCACAAGCACCGTGCCGACAAGCTCGCCCGGCTTTGGGTCGACGGCGCGCCGGTGGACTGGTCCCGGCTGTGGACCGGCCGACGACCGTACCGCGTCAACCTGCCGTCCTATCCCTTCGCCATGAGGCGCTTTTGGTCCCCGGCCGCCCCCACGGCGACGGCCCTCTCCGCCACATCCGGGTCCGTGTCCGCCCCACCGGTGTCGGCGTCCGCTTTCTTGGCCTACGGCATCCCCGTCGACTCGTCCGACCCCGCTGCCAACCCGGATCAGCGGGCCACGGTGGAAGGAGATCTGCGGCTGGCCGCCTGCGGGTTCCTACTGGTCGATCCCAGTGAGGTCGACATTGACGCGGATCTGATGGAACTCGGCTTCGACTCCCTCACGCTGGTGCAGTTGATAGATCTGATCGAGGAGACCTACGACATCGCACTCGAAGCGGTGGTCGTCTTCGATCATCCGACTCTACGGGCGATCGTGGACCACCTGCTGCACGAACATACCGCAGCCGTCGCCGAACGACACCGCCGGGGCGCAGGGCCCCAGGGCGGCGAAGAGTGAAACACCGCAGCCCGAGGCTCCGGTGGCAGTACCCCCGACCGGGTGGCTGGCCCGCTCCGGCGCCCGCTCTGACGCGGAGGCATTTATGACGCTGAACGCATACTACACGCTCGGCCGTTCCGGACTGCGGGTCAGCCGACTGGCACTCGGCACCATGACCTTCGGCCAGGCGGGCTGGGGCTGCGACGCCGGGACTGCCGGACAGATACTCGACACCTATCTGGAGGCCGGCGGCAATTTCGTCGACACTGCAGACATCTACGGCGAGGGCGTCGGCGAGGAATTGGTCGGCAGCCTGATCGCCGAACGCGGTGTCCGCGATCGTACGGTGCTGGCGACCAAGTTCACCCTGAGTGCTCGGGCAGGCGACCCCAACGCCGGTGGCAACGGTCGAAAAGCCATGCTGCGCGCTCTGGAGGGCTCGCTGCGCCGACTTGGCACGGATTACGTAGACCTCTACATCCTGCACGCTTGGGACGCGCACACCCCGGTGGAGGAGGTCATGCGCGGACTGGATGATCTGGTCTCCTCGGGCAAGGTGCGCTACGTCGCCTTCTCTAATGTGCCCGCCTGGTATGCGGCCCGAGCCCAGACACTCGCCGAGTGGCGCGCGTATGAACCCCTGTGCGCGCTGCAACTGGAGTACTCACTCGTCGAGCGCGGCATCGAGTACGAATTTCCCCCTCTGTGCCAGGAGTTGGGCATGGGGCTGATGACCTGGGGTCCTCTTGCCAGCGGGCTGTTGTCGGGCAAGTACTCTGGCGCGTCCGAGAGCGGCGGGCTGCCCGACGGGCGTCTCAAAACCACCGCCGCCCGCACACCGCGCACCCTGGACAAGCGGACCGAACGCTCCTGGGGCATCGTTGCCGAACTGACCAAGGTAGCTGGCGAAATCGGGCAAAGCCCGGCTCAGGTTGCGGTGAACTGGGTGGCCAACCGCCCCACCGTTACCTCAGTGCTCCTGGGAGCCAGCAAACGCCACCAAATCCAGTCGACCGTGGCTGCACTGAGCTTCAACCTGCCCGACGACCTCCAGGCACGACTGAACACAGCCAGCGCCCTGCCCCGCACCGCGCCGTACGGCTTGTTGCCCTGGCTGCAACGGAGCGTCAATGCCAGAACTCGGGACAAGCCCGACGGACCACGGGCATTGCGCGATTGGGTCGGTCCGGTTCGCCGGTCTCGTGAGTGACGCGGCGTCATGTTTGTTGTGTAACAGGGAAAATTGGGGAGCAGAGCAGGCACGGTGCTGGTGATCACGTGGCGAGACCCATGAGGACCGAGCGAGACCGTGCCTGTCCGGACATCATCGCCCATCCCTTCTTCCGCAACTGGAGCAACTGGACTCCCAGACTGATCCCTTCACCTCCAGCGGTGGTTTGTTAAACCGAGGCGTAGAGGTTGAGAGGTTGTCTTCTGGTGACGGCTTCGAGTAGTTGCTAGAGTTCGGTGGGTGGGGGCGTGTTGGACCATACCTGCCACCAGCGACGTAGCACGATGGACGGGGTCAGCCAGCTGCGGACCGTGCGGAGTGTTTGTGGCCAGCAGGGTGCAGGGGGCTGGTGGGGTAAACGTGGGCCCCTCTCTGGCCGCCCAGGTGGGTCGGCTTCGGCGGAGGGCTCGGCTGGAGGGTCTGAACCGCCCCGGTTCGAATGGAGATTCGATTTCATGAAAGGATCGAGTCATGGCACGACCTTCCCGTTACCCGCTTGAGCTCCGCCGCCGTGCGGTGCGCATGGTCGCCGAGGTGCGCGACGATCACCCGACCGAGACGGCCGCTCTGCAGGCGGTGACCGAGAAGCTCGGCATCGGCTCACGCGAGACGCTGCGGAACTGGGTGAAGCAGCAGGAGACCGACGCGGGGACGCGTCCAGGGACGACGACGGACGAATCCGCCCAGCTCAAGGCGTGAAGAAGGAAAACGCCGAACTCAAGCGGGAGAACGAGATCCTGAAGGCCGCGGCGAGTTTCTTCGCGGCCGAGCTCGACCGGCCACACACACGCTCGTAGCGTTCATCGACGAGCACCGGGACCGCTTCGGCGGCGTCGAGCCGATCTGCAGAACACTCACCGGACATGACTGCAAGATCGCCCGTTCCACGTATTACACCCACAGGAAACGCCTTGAAACTCCCTCCGCCCGTTCCGTGCGCGACGAGGAACTCAAAGAACGGATCCAGGAGGTCCACACGTCCAACTACCGTGTTTACGGGGCCCAGAAGATCTGGCGCGAGCTGAACCGGCAGGGACATGCGGTGGCCCGCTGCACCGTCGAGCGCCTCATGCGGGAACTCGGCATCTCCGGCGCTGTCCGCGGCAAGAAGGTGATCACTACACTCCCCGGCGGACAAGTCGAACGGGCTCCCGACCGCCTGGAGCGCGACTTCGTCGCCAAGGCCCCGAACCGCTGCTGGGCCGCGGACTTCACCCACGTGAAGACCTGGGCCGGCGTCGTCTACATCGCCCTGGTCATGGACACCTTCTCCCGCCGGATCGTCGGCTGGTCCGCGGCCACCGTGAAGGCGACGGGCTTCGTCCTGGACGCTGTGGAGATGGCGATCTGGCAGCGCGACCGCGACCAACATCCCGTTCAGCGAGGCGAGTTGATCCATTACTCGGACGCGGGGTCGCAGTACACGAGTTTCCGCCTCGCCGGGCACCTGGACGCCGCCGGCATCGCCGCCTCGATCGGATCAGTCGGAGACGCCTACGACAATGCCCTGATGGAAAGCACGATCGGTCTGTTCAAGACCGAGCTGATCAAACCCCGGCGGCCCTGGAAGACGCTGTCCCAGGTCGAACTCGCCACCGCTGAATACGTCGACTGGTACAACCACCGCAGGCCCCACGGTGAGATAAGCCACGTCCCACCGGCCGAGTACGAAGCCACCTACTACACCGAACTCACGAAACCCCAGGTCACAACCACAACCTGAGATCTCTACCGAACCCGAGGCGGTTCACCCATTGTCGTCTCCTCGCTCTCGATCCGTCCGACGCCCGGGAACCGGACCCCTCATGCCGTCCACGAGATGTTGTAGCTGCGCATCCAGCGATCTACCTCGATCAGGGGCAGAAGTAGGTGCAGGTTGTCGGCCATGGTCATCATGCGGCCCTCCCCAGCGGCCAGTTCCCGTACCTTGCGCACGTCGAGCAGCCCGGCGAGTGGCGAGTCGCCGTCGGCCAGCACGGCATCCAGAGCAGCTCGGACCGTCTTGGCGTGGGCTGGCGAGAAGGTGGCGGGATAAGCGCTCTTGCGACGTTCGAGCACCTTGGCCGGGAGCAGGTCGGCTACAGCGGCTCGGAGCAGGCTTTTCTCGCGGCCGTCGGAGACCTTCATCTTCCACGGCACGTTCCACACGTACTCGAGGAGCGTGTGATCGCAGAACGGCACCCTCACCTCCAAGCCCACGGCCATGCTCATCCGGTCCTTGCGGTCCAGGAGATAGACGAGTGGCCCCTGGAGGCTCAGGTAGAGCACTTCGCGCATCCGGGCTTGAAGGCCGGACTCGCCGGTAAGACGCGGGACGCGGGCGAGCATTGTGGCGTAGCGGTCACGTTCGTCCTCGTCCGGGTGAATCCGGGCCCGGACATCGGGTGTCAGGCAGTCCGTGAGTCGGGGGCTGTTGCCGAGCCAGGGAAAGGTGTCACCCCAGACAGTTTCGTGATCAAAGAACCAGGGGTACCCGCCGAACACCTCGTCGGCCGCCTCCCCGGACAGGGCAACCGTGGACTGCTCCCGGATCGCCCGGAAGAGCAGGTACATGGAGGAATCGAACTGGCCGAGGCTGGGCGTGTCCCGGGCGGTCAGCGTCTCCGGTACGACCTCGGGCAGTGCCTCCGGGGCGAGCATGAGCGAGGTGTGCTCGACGCCGAGGTGCGCGGCTGCCGCGAGGGCGAACGGGGTGTCGCGTTCGGGACGCAGGGTTGTGGCGTGGAAGTCGTCGTCGGCGCCCTGGAAGTCCACGGAGAAGGAGCGCAACCCCGGCGGCTGGTATGCGGCGGCCAGCGCGGTGATCGCCGACGAGTCTAGGCCACCCGACAGCAGCGTGCACAGCGGCACGTCCGCTATCAGCTGGTGGATGACGACGTCCTCCAGGATCTCGCGGACCCGGGCCGCGGTGGTCGCGGCGTCGTCGTGGTGCTCCCGGCTCACCAGCCGCCAGTAGGGCGTCTCGTGGGCGCCCACGCGGTCGAAATGCACCATGTGGCCCGGCTGTACCTGACGCAGATCAGTGAAGGGCGTCTCCCACGGCATGGACAGGCGGGGGTTGAACAGGATAGGGAGCTTGTCCTCGCTGGTGCGGGCCGTGAACAGCGGGTTGGCCAGGACTGCCTTGGGCTCGGAGCCGAACAGCAGGCCCCCGTCGTAGACGTGGTAGTACAGGGGCTTCACCCCGAGCCTGTCCCGCACCAGGAGTAGTTCCTCGCGGCCGGCGTCCCAGATCGCGAAGGCGAACATGCCCGTCAGGTGATCGACGAAGGCCGCGCCCCACTCCAGATAGGCGTGCAGGAGCACCTCGGTGTCGGACACCGTCTCGAACCGGTGCCCGCGTGCCGTCAACTGTGACCGAAGCTCACGGAAGTTGTACACCTCGCCGCTGTACGTAAGCACCACTGGCGCCCCGGTCGCACGCGGGTGCACCACCATGGGCTGCTTGCCGCCCTCCAGGTCGACGATGGCTAGACGACGGTGACCGAGGGCGACGTGTGGGGCGAGCCACACCCCGTCCGCGTCCGGACCCCGCCGCTGCAGAGAACCGGTCATCGCCTCCACGGTCTGCCGTTCCAGGGTGAGGTCACGGGAGAAATCGATCCAACCGGCAATGCCGCACATCAGGCGCTCCTGGTGCAATCGTCAGGGGAGTTCGGGTGGACGGCGGGCCGCTGTCGCACGGTGTCCGGGAGACTGGCGAAGAAGTCGTCGAAATGGACGAGGCGCTGCCCCCGAACCCTGGGACATCTCCAGCGCAGGTCGAGCCGGGGCGGACGGTCATCGTCGTGGAAGTAGACCGCCTCGAAGCCCTGCTCCTGCCCGAACGCGAGAACGGGGTTGGCAGCGAGGAAATCACGGACAAAGGGGTTGTCTCGGCGGACCCGCAGCATTAGCCGCTCCCCGCTGAAGTGGTTGCGAGGAAGGGCCACTTCAGGGGGCATCTTCCGTTTGAACTGGAAGATCCCCTTGCTCAGGAACGGCTCGCACTCCGACAGGTGCACCCGGGTGAGGCCGTGCTCGCCTGCCCATTGCAGGATCAGCACGTACATCGCCGAGTAGGTGCCGGAGGCGTACGCCTCGTCGTCAGCCCGGGCCACGCCAGCCAGGCGGACGACCAGCGTGCCTCCTTCGAGCCAGCACAGCATACCCGCCACCCGGCGGCCCGACTCGCACAGGAAGAACAGCACCCCGCGTCGGAAGAGACACACTGGCGCACTGTCCCGGCCTTCCGAACGGGCGGCGTCACCATGCCTGTTCACCAGGGACAGCCGGTGCATACCGTCGTAGAAGAACGCGAAATAGTCCTCGCCGGCAGCCACTTCGAGCGTGCGGTTGTGGGAGCGCACTTCGTGTGCGTGCTGCTGTCGAGCCTTGCGCGAGAGCCTGCCGAGCACGTCCTGTGGTTCGGGCCCGACCGGCACCGCCAGAGTGACCCGGAACGGCAGCAGCAGGCTGTGCCGCGGCAGCCGGGTCGGGACGCGGTCGCGCAACATCCCGACCGCGAGGATGTCGGCGCCCGGGGCGGCCTGGCTGTGCATCAGATCGGCCCAGGTCATGCCCTGCCGGGTGCGCTGCGGACGACGCCGTACCGCGCCGCTGCTCCAGGAATGGCAGCACGTGCGTCTGGCCCTGCGGCAGACCGCCGTACGCCAGCACCGGACCTTCGCCATCCGGCCGGGATAGCGTGACCCGAGGCCGCGCGGCGAGGGCGGCGTCGGCAAGGGTGTGAGCCCGTACGACGCGGGGGTCGGTGCTGTTGTTCCAGACGTAACGCCAGGTCGGTGGGATCACCCCGCGTCCACCGTGTCCCCGGCGATCAGACCGGAGCCGGCGGGAGCGGACGTGAGGGCGGCGTCGCGGCCTGCGACACGGTTGCGCTCGTCCACGAACACCACGCTGGGCACGATCTTGGCCGCGTCCTTGTCAGGCACCGTCGCGTAGGCGTAGGCGTAGGCGATGACGAGGTTACCGTTCTGGACGAGGCGGGCCGCCGCACCGTTGACGCCGATGATGCCACTGCCGCGCAACCCCTCGATCACATACGTCGCGAGCCGGTTGCCGTTGTTGATGTCCGCCAGGTGGGCCAGCTCGCCGGGGAGTAGATTGGCGGCGTCCATCAGATGGGCGTCGACGGTGAGCGAGCCGACGAAGTTCAGATCGCACTGGGTGACCGTGGCGCGGTGGATCTTGGATTTCAACATCGTACGGAACATGGATGTCTCCCTAAGAATGTGAGGAGGTCCGGGTGTGGCTGGCGTTTGTTTGCCGTTGATGGTTCGAGAAGAATGGCCGCCCAGTTCTCCCGGACGCTCCGACCAATGATTGAGAACTGCGGTCATCGCTGGTTGGGGACCTGTCGGCGGGGTGCTCTTCGGATCCGAAGTACTGGTCACGAGGGATACGGAGCGACGGGCTTGAGCACGCGACAGGCGCGGATTTGGGTCGGTATCGACGCCGACTCGGCGGTTAGGGGGCAGTTGCGCAGCTTGGACCGCGACGCCTCGGGAGCACCATGACGAAGTACGGGCACCGGCGGGAGTTGGCCTGCGTGTTCGGCACGGTCACCGTGGAGCGGTGTGCCTGGCCTCCTGGCGCGCCGGCTTCGCGGAGAGTGTTTCCTCGTATTCGCCGGGGCGAGGCCGACCGCCCTGTTGCCGAAGCAGACCTGGTCTGAGAGTCACGGTAACAGCCAGGGAGGCCGTGGCCATCGCGGCCATGGCGCTCGTGGGCGACGTCAGTTCGGCTAGCGAACCCGCCAGCGTGGCGCCCACACCCTGCATGGCGAGCATGCCGGAGCTGTGCAGTCCCAAGGCGTGCCCGCCGAGTTCCTCGGGCGTCGTCGCCATCAGACGATCCAGCAACAGGAGGGTCGAGGAGTAGCCGAACGTCGCGAGGGTGACGAGCGCGAAGGCAACCGGCAATGCTGGTTTGAGAGCGAAGAACAGATGGGGGACCGCGAGAAGCGCGCACAGGGGGACGACGAGTCTGTCCCTCCGCCCGGGCGGGAGGAAGCGTCCAACGATCACGTCCCCGGCCAGCATGCCCAGAGCGCCGCAGGCGAAGAGCGTGCCCGCGTCCCGGGGAGCGTACGGAAGGTAGAGGGACTCAACTCCGACGATCAGGCCGTTGGGGATCCATAAGGCGAGATAGATGCACCGGCGGGTCGCCGAGGACCAAAGGCGCGCGTTGTTCCGCCAGGTGTCACTGACCGACGGCTTCCCAGCGGCTCGGGATGGTCGGCGTGTGAGCCCGAAGCGCGTCACCATGGCAGTGGAGAGGTAGACGACAGCGGCCAGGTACAGCGTGCCGGGCGGCGACAGGACAGTCAGCAGCACACCTCCGATCACGAAGCCGCCGATCTGCATCATGCCTACAGACATATTGAAGACGGAACGGCCGAGTAAATAGCCTTTACTTGTGAGGATTTCGTTGAGCAGCCCGTATCGCATCCCGCCGTAGACGGAGCCGAGTGTTCCGAGGGCCAGAAGCACCACGAACACTGCCCACACAGGCAGCCCAGGGACTCCCTGAATTGCCGTGCCCAGTCCGAAGAGGAGAGTCAGCCCCGTCATGGCGGCACGTGGCGGTAGTCGATCCGCACCTGACAGAAAGGTAGTGGCTCCGACCAACTGCGCCAAGGCAGGGCCGAACATGGCCAGAGACGACAGCAGTGGCGAGTTCGTCTGCTCGAAGACCATAGTCCCTAGCGCGAGACCGCTCATTGTCTGTGCCGCGGTGTGCCCAGCCGAGATAAGAAAAAGAGGTGTGAACTCGGGAGTGTGGAAGAGTTCTCGATACGTCAGCACGTAGGGAATGCTCCTGGAAAGACGGCAAGTCGTCAGGAAATGGTGCCTCGCGGAGGAAACGGCGTCATCGTGCAGCATTCTCGGGCAGCGTTGACCACAAGAAGTAATAGTCCTCGTAACCGAGGCCGCAGGTGAACACGCCCACGATCTCAAGGCCGGAATCCTCTATCATGTGCGTGAAGTCTGAGGGTTCGGAGAAACGGTGGTTCTCTTGGATGAGGATCGATCCTCCGGGGCTGAGGAACCGGGGTGCATCAGCGTAGAAGGAGCGATGGATAGACCAGTCCGCATCGCTCCAGATCAGGGGTGAGTGGCTGTGCTGGTAGTCCGAGGCCGGCGCAGCAGCGTTGACGTGCGGAGGGTTCCCGACCAACAGGTCCCAACGAAGGTCGGTGGGAACCTGCGCAAAGCTGTCGGACAGGTGAAAGCGCACCCGGTTCTCCAGACCGTTCTCCTGAACGGTCCGTGTCACAGCCGCTTGAGCCGCAGGGTTGACATCGCCGAGGTCCAGGTGTTTGCACAGCCCGGCGGCCAGGAGGGAGCAACCAATGAAGCCGGGCCCGGCACACCACTCGAAGACGTTCTCCACGCTGCCGAAGTGTTCGCTGACGAAGGGGGCATAGGTGCGGCCAAAGGTGTCACCTCCACCGTCCAGCTCCGCCGTGTAGGACACTTTCACGGGGCCGTATTCCGCCCGCAGATATTCCGTCATGGCATGCTCCAGGAGTTGTTCAGCGGACGCCTGAACCGGGAGGCGGTCGAGGCATCCCCTGGACCAACGGCGAGAAATGTGTCGAGGTGGATTTGCCGGACGCGTTCCACTCCGGGAGATTTTGCGGAGTAGTCCAGGCGAGCAGGGCGGCTGGAATCATGGAAGTAAATAGCTTCCAGGGTGGTGTCCTCCGCCTCAGCCAGCATCGGGTTGGCGACCAGGAAGTCACGGACCTTAGGCGTATCTTGCCCCACATGCAGCCACAATCGTTTCTTCCCGAAGTGGTTCGGCGGAAGAAGTACACGGGTTCCAAAGCGACGCTTCCACTGGTACGTTCCCTTGCTCAGAAAGGGTTCCGTCCCTTGGAAGTCGAGCTGACGTACGTCATTTTCCGCTGACCACTTCACAAGGAAGTGGTAAATGGCCTTGAAGGCGCCACTGTTGTAATGTTCTTCGGATCCGCCGAGTACGCCGAGCAGGCGTAGGGTCATGATGTGGGATGCGCCGTCCCAGTGGCACAGAGCCCCGCCGATGCGCTCGCCGTCCTGTGACAGGCTGAACATGCGCCCGGTGCGGAAAAGGCACTCATATGCAACGTTCTTCGCCTCTGTTCGTTCTCGTGCGCCGTGACGCATGCGCATGGTGGGGCGATAGAGGTGGTCGTAGAAGAAATCGAACCAGGCAGGGTCGTGCTCGACCGTCCAGGTCCAGTCGTGGTGCCGCATGTCCCGGTTGAACTGCCAGCGTTCGCGTTTGGAGATCGTCTGGCGTACGGAATCCGGATCTCCGTCGGTATCGATGACGAAGTGGACGCGCATCGGCATGATCAAAGAGGCTGACGTCGGCAGCCGCCGGGCCCGCACGGCACTGGTACCCACGATGGTGATGTCGGCGTCCGGCAGTCTCTTCGGGCATCTGAGCGCCTTTCCGGTGATCTCGGTCGTGGTACGTTCGGCCGACTGCCCGTCTTGCACTTCGCGGCGAAGCTCGGTGAACTCCAGGGTGTACGCAAGCCCTTCGGCAAGTCCGGCATAGGAGACGGAGGTGCCGCCCAGCCGTGAGCTGACAGCAGGGAAAACTGCCCCGTCACGGGTGTCAATGGCGGTGCGCAGCCGGGTCAGGATCGGGTTGTTGTCGTTGCGCCAACGGTAACTGAGATGCATGCGTAGTCGACGGTGCATGGACGTGCGTGATGGTAGAGCTGATGCAGGCACAGAAATGACCCTCCGCGATCATCGGTCGGAACTGTGAAGGAGGCACGGCGCAGCTCATTTGCCCGTGGTCGTCTGTGCGACAGCGATGCATCTACGGGTCACGACTCGGCGGCCTTGAACACAATGTCTTTGAGCATGTCGCCGTTCTCCACCGTGTGCAGCGCCGCGAAGGGGAGAGGCGCGTAGTCGTGCAGGCTGTAGCAGCCCGAGCCGTGTACGACGATGTCCTCTTCCGAGATAAGACCCCGATCAATGGCGTTGAGAATTCCGGTCATCGCCATAACCAGCGACCACTCGCGAATGACGCGCGGATCAGCGGGCAATTTCACGCTGGCGTGCTGCAGTAGCGCCTTGATCTGCGGATACCGTTTGAGGCATTCATGCAGGGATACGACGATGCCACCACCGCCATGTGTCTGGATCAGGGCGTTCATGAGGGGGGAGGTCACAGGAGTACGGGTGTAGAAGGTTGTGTCGAGCGTTTCTCCCGGATCCATAGTCATATAGGGGAACCGGGGGTCAGACTTCTGCTCAAACAGGCCCGTCCGCTCGTCGTAGCTATATTCCGGATGCCCGACCTTATCTGTATTTCCGTGGTAGAGACTGAGCACCATGTCCGGAGTGCCCAGATGCTGCACCAGGAAGTAACGTGGGTGCGGAATGCGGCGGCGCAGGGATTCGTCGAGCAGTTTGTATCCTTGTGCGTGCCCGAGCAGGCCGTACGCGCTCGATACCGCGTGAACATGCAGTCGGGGGAGGCCCGAGGGGAAGTGCTCGGCCTCGGTAAAGGCGCGGATGACATCGGCGGCCCGGTAGTTGTTCAGGTCAAGGGTGTACCAGAGGTTGACGCCGGTGGCGTCCTTGAAGGCGGTTCCATAATTCTCGACCACGTGACGCGCCAAGGCTTTGACACTGGACGGCTCGGCCCCGGAGTATATCGCTACAGGATTACGGACTTGTGACTGAGAATTGCGATATAGGTCGGATTCCCATAGCTTCGGTGCCGATCCCTTTGGGACGATGACAGAGACGCTCAACTGCTCGGGTGAGACAAGGTTGAACTGTATGGCGCGCTGTACCGCATCGCGCATCGCGGTGGCCTTGTTGGCCGAAGACGGCGTCAGGATCATGATGCGCTGGCCACTGTCCTGAATGAATCGAATCGCACGGGCGACCAAGACCAGCGAAGCAAAGGTCTTCGTCGTGCGGGTGCCTGGATTTTGTGCCAGATCGAGGAGCGCCAGGCGCTTCCCTCGGTACTCACCGAGCCGGGCATAGGAAAGACTTGACGCCGAAAAGTAGTTTCGGACCTCCGGAGTCAATTCTGGGAGTTCGGTACCCGGATTGAATTCCCGGGAGTCACTTGCCTGATGGCCGCAGAGTAGACTCAGAGTCGAGCCGATGCGAGAGTAGTAATGTTCGATTGGATTCTCGATCCGGATCGCTTTCCGGCCGTCCTCGGTTGCCATCTCGTGCAATTTTCTCCTCGACATTCGATGTTGTATGTGGAGGCGGAAGGCACCGCCACTGAGGGTTGCACCCTCAGAGATGGAAAGCGCTTACCCCTAGCCTACGTGACGGCATGCCGCCTGCAAGTGAGTTTTCCCGGTTTGGCTGAATAAAGGCTGTCCCGTAACTGCTGATCACGGTTGAGATGATCTTGCCGTGTCTGGTGTGATCACGGCGTCGGAGCCGTCCTGGATAGCCACGTTCACCGGCCTGCGCCCGCGTCAGTTCGGCAAGCTGATCACCGCGTTGCGGCGTGAAGGTGCGGACCCGGTCCGCAAGGGCCGACCCTGGAGCCTGCCGCTGAAGAACCGGGTGCTGCTGGTAGCCGCGTACTGGCGGACGAACCTCACGCTTCGGCAGCTCGCCCCGCTGTTCGGTGTCTCGAAGTCGGCCGCAGACCGCATCGTCGACCACCTCGGACTCGCGCTCGCGCTCCAGCCCCGCAAACGGTTCCGCAAGGACATCCTGCTGATCGTGGACGGCACCCTGGTCCCCACCCGCGACCACCAGGTCGCCGAGCAGTCGAAGAATTACCGGTACTCCATCAATCACCAGGTCGTCATCGACGCCGACACCCGGCTCGTCGTTGCTGTCGGCCGCGTTGCCCGGGAACCGCAACGACTGCAAGGCGTGGGAGCTGTCCGGCGCCCAAGCCGCCGTCGGGAAAACCACGGTTAACGCGGATGGCGGCTACCAGGGCACCGGCCTGGTCATCCCGCACCGCCGCGAACTGAGGTTCCCCCGAGATGCGGAGTGTGTTGACAGAGGGTCAGATGGTTCTCATGAGAGGAACATCGGCCATGGCCGCTCCCAGAAAGTACTCGCTGGAGTTGCGTGAGCGTGCAGTTCGGATGTACCGGACATCCGACCCGAAGCCGCAGATCAAGAAGCTGGAAGTCGACCTCGGCGTGCACCCGGAGGCCCTGCGCGGCTGGATCCGGCAGGCCGAGGCGGATGCCGGCGAGCGCGACGACAGGCTCACCACCGACGAGCGGGCCGAGCTGGTGGCGCTGCGTAAGGAGAACGCCCAGCTCAAGCGGGCCAACGACGTGCTGCGGACGGCCTCGGCGTTTTTCGCGGCGCAACTCGACCCGACCCGGCCCAGGTGACGGCGCTCCTCGACGAGCATCCCCGCCTGGGAGTCGAGTGCGTCCTGCGGGAACTGCACATCGCCTCCTCCACCTACTACCGCTGGCGCCGCGCGGAGAAGGAGCCGTGCGAACGGCGGCGCCGCGACGTCGAACTGACCGAGCGGATCAAGGAGATCCACGCGGAGTCCGGCGGCAATTACGGCTCGCCGCGCGTGCACGCCGTCCTCAGACGCGAGGGCACGCGCGTGGGCCGCAAGCGGGTCGAGCGCCTGATGCGCGAGGCCGACATCGCAGGCGTCAGCCCGCGACGGAAGGGCTTCACGCGCCGCGATCCCAAGGCCACGCTCGCTCCGGACCTGGTGAACCGGGACTTCACCTCACCGGCGCCGAACCGGTTGTGGGTCACCGACCTCACCGTGATCTCCACCGGTGAGGGACCGATGTGGCTCTCGGCGATCCGGGACGCCTTCTCACGCCGGGTGGTCGCGTGGGAGACCTCTGCCCGCGCGGACGCCGACCTGGTCCTGACCACGCTGGAGTACGCGCTCGCGTCCCGTGAGGTCGAGCCCGGCAAGCTCATCCATCACGCCGACCACGGCTGTCAGTACACATCCATCAAGCTCACAACCCGGCTGATAAGAGCGGGAGTCGAGGCATCCATGGGTTCCGTCGGGGACTCGTACGACAACGCCCTCGCGGAGAACCTCTGGATGCTCGTCAAAACCGAATGCATCCGCGGCCGCACCTTCACCACGAGGGCCGAGGCCAACCTCGCGCTCTTCGAATACATCGACGGCTTCTACAACTCCCGCCGCATCCAGGAACGGCTCGGCTTCCTCAGCCCGATCGAGTTCGAGGAGAAGCACTACGCCGAGCAGGCGACGGCCGAACCAACGAACCTGAACACCCACCAACCCCTGCTGACCAGCTGATCAGCACCTCCGCATGACGGGGGAACCTCACCCGATCTCCCTGACCGTCCCCGAGATCCGCCATCTGCTCACCGCGGTCTTCGCCCCGCCAGCCGCGACCGCGGCCAGGCTGCTGCACTGGTCCATCTGGCGCAGACGCCACCAGGCAACAGCCCGGCGCAGCCACTACCCTCGGCGGTCTCTCGACGAACCTGCTGGATAGGCCACGAAACCAGACTGGAGTACTAAGCGTCACTTCCACGACGGGCACACCGAGACCTGGTGGGCCGCTGATGCCCGCCTGGGCGGCTACGGTCCCGACTCACCCTGCCGACTGGTCGTGGCCACCACCGACCCGGCAGGTCTGCCGAAGAAGGCCACCTGGTACCTGGCCACCAGCCTGCCCCACCCCGACGCACCCCATGCCACCACCGGCCCGCACCCGCCGGCCGGCCTCGCCGAGATCGTCTGCCTCTACGGCCTGCGGCCGTGGATCGAGCAGAGCTACAAGATAGGTCAAGGACGAACTGGGCTGGGCCGACTTCCAAGTCCGCTCCGACCGCGCCATCCGCCGCCATCAGACCCTGGCCAACTGCGCCTTCTCCTTCTGCTGGGACCAGTGGTTCGCCCCACCCGGACCCCTGGATGCCACCGCGCCGGATCCATGTCCCGAGGAGGGGCCAGAAGGGGGCCCAGCCGAACCACACCGGCCCCAACAGCCCTGCTGGCCCAGGGCGTTACGGGCTATCCGCTCCTGGCTCACCCCCGACGTCACCCTCAACCGATGGGGCGAGCCTGGACGGACACTGACCCACCCTCCGAGCTCCAGGCCCTGATCGACGCAGTCACCACCGGACACGGCATTGACCTCTACCGCCGGATTTAACGAACTACCGGTAACCGGAGCACCCCGCACGATTTTCCTCTCCTCGAGGTGATCAGCACAGCTACTCTGGCGTACCTCTCATGAATTCACTTCCTTTGGAATCGGTTGATCGGTGGCCTCGGGCAGCAGGGTTGGAACAGCGAGCGGCTGCAGCGGCGTGTAGTCCCGGGCGGCGAGAAAACTGGGCAGCGGATTCGACACGTCGCCCAGGGTGTTGTCCGTGCGGTTGTACGTAATGAACAACATGCCCCTGTCATCAGGGGACATGTTGGAGCCGGAAGCGTGCACGATCAGCGGGTCGAAGGCGAAAACCGTGCCGGCCGGGCCCTTCATCGCGACGATGCGGCTGTCGCGGGTCAGTTCGGCCAGGTGCCCGGCGTCGAGGGTGTAGTGGAGGTCGGCGTTGAGGTGCGACCGCCAGTCGGGCTCCGTCGAGCGGCCGACGCTCTCGCGATCGCCGCGTTCGGGGTCGATCATGCCGATGCGGTGGGACCCGGGCAATACGAGTAGCGGTCCGTTGAAGTCCGTTGCCTCGTCGAGCAGGATCGCGATGTTGACCGCCTGCGACGTACGCATTCCGTCGCCGTGGTGCCAGAAGATGTAGTCTTGGTGCCACGGCCAGACGTCGCCTTTCAGAGCCTTCTTCGCGTTGATCTTGAACTGATGGACGTAGACGTCACCGCCCAGGAGTTCCTTCGCTGTTTCCAGAACCTTTCTATGGCGCACCAGCCGGGCGAACACCTCGTCGGTCTCGTGGCATCCGTGCACTCCGCGGATAGTCCTGCCATCCTTTTCCAGAATCATGCCCGGGGAGTCTTGCTCAAAGGCGAGCACACTGCGTTTCGCCAACAGAGCGAGGTCGTCGCCGGAGAAATTTTCGTAGGTGGGCAGATATCCCTGGGAGGAAAAGAAATCGCACTGAGGCTGGGAAAGCATGCCGCCGGCCTTTCGTAGAATTCGGGTGAAAAATAGACGGAGTGTTCGATGCGGGACAGGCTCTGCTCTTTGCCGAGCAGTCCATCGTCTGGTAAGGAAACGGTGAGACGTCACGGTCGCAGATCACCAACTGCAGCGCGCTCGGGTGGCTTTCACGTTATACCGGCCCTTTCCCAGAGCCTTTCTGAGAGACTCTTCGATATCGTTGATCGTCCGCCACTTCAGTACTGACAGAGCCTCCGCCGCGAAACTCAAGGCGTCCGCGTCATCCGCCCTCTCGGCCGTGTTCGCTGCCTCCTACCGTTCCGCTCCAGATTCTGTGCGTAAGGGGAATTACTCGCACCATGGCGCTGCCGCACGTCTCGGAGCCCCGACGCGCGACGGCTTGGAGAGCGGGGTCCTCGGGGGAATGGTCACAGGTCCTCCAGAGTCGGCACCGCAGTCGCCCTCGCGAGTAGCTCCTCACGTAGAACAGGCAGTGTCTGAAGCGCGCTCTGTAGTCGTGGCGCGTACGGGTCTGGGCAGCCGGTCGGCGATGATCGGGCCGATCACAGACAGCGCCCCGGGCCGAGTCAGTTCGCCATGTGCACAGTCCACGGGGACGACCTCGATGTCCCCGCCAACGTGCTCGCGCCAGGCATGCGAGAGAGAGCGCGAACCTTCCAGCTTGTCGGCCGTCGCGGTGAACAGCAGCATGTCACCCCGGAACACACCCAAGGGGACATTCGCGAACAGGGTTCGCATCTCGTTGAAGACCTTGATCAGGAGCGAGATCTCCAAGTCAGCGAGCCCATGGAGCCCTCCGTCAGGCAAGACCTCTTCCCCGAGGGATTCTGCCAGCGTCCAGAGAGCATCGGTTTCACCTGTGGCCGTCGCCTGCGACTGGGCACTGCGGAGTCTTGGGTAGCTGTCCAGCAGCGCGAGGAAATCAATCTCCTCGCCTTCGTCCTGAAGCCGGACCGCGACCAGGTGGGCGATCAATCCGCCGACAGACCAGCCGAGCAACGCGTAGGGGCCGTTGGGCTGCTGTGTCCGGATGCGTCGTACGTAATCGCTGATCAACTCGTCCACCGATTGCGATGGGAAATCCGGGGTGCTGAGCCCAGCCGCCTGCAAGGCGTATAGAGGTCTGCCATCGTCCAGATACGACAGTAGACCCGAGTAGACCCAGCCGACGCCCGCCGCTGGATGGATGCAGAACAGTGGGCTGCCCTGACCGACCCTCAGCGGCAGCATCGGCGCGAGGGGGTCGGCCGTTCCCGCCGTGTCGAGCTTGCCAGCCAGACCGGCAGGCGTCGGAGTGTCGAACAGGTCGCGGATGTTGACCTCGGCGCCGAGTGCCGTCTCGATCCGGCGGACCAGCTTGATCACCATCAGTGAATGGCCGCCCAGGGCGAAGAAATCGTCGTCGACGCGAATTTCGGGCCGATGCAATACTTCGGAATAGATTTGGCAGAGTGCCTTTTCTGCTGTGGTGACGGGCAATCGGCCAGCCGGTTCCGCAGCAGGTACGGGGAGAGCGTTTCGATCGAGTTTTCCGTTGGGGTTCAACGGAATCCGATCGAGCATGACGAATGCGGACGGGACCATGTAATCCGGTAGTTCGCCGCTGAGTTTTTTCCTCAGTGATGCCGCCGTCGGTGATGCGTC
>NZ_JBHURV010000055.1:0-59679 GCF_042673865.1 Streptomyces sp. NPDC056987 | reverse complement strand
CCCAACGCGATGTGCATCGGCCTGGACGAGCCGATCATCGTGGTCACCACGGGACCCGCTATGCTTTAATTCTGCGCTTTGCGCAGAAGTTCGTAGCGGCTATTCCGCTAAAGCGGAATAGCTTTTCTTTTCCCTACTAGGGGAAAGGGGGAAATTGGGGGGGCAGGGATTCATGCACGGCCCCCCCCAATTTCCATTTCTATTCTGGCCCGAGTTGAATATATCCGCCAATTCGAAGAGCGGTAATCCAGCGTAGCCAATCTAGTTCACCGGTCGGAGTGATATATGCGTAGAGTTCCCCGTTTCTTACTCGGTAGAAACTGATGGTCTTTTCCTGGTAAAGGCTTTCCGCTGCGGAAACGACTTCTTTTGTTGCGGTGATTGGATTAGATCCGAGGGCCATTGCGGACCTGATTACGGCGATTTGTTCCCATGTCCAGCCGCGTGCTGCTGCTGCTTTGTGGTGTTTTTTCTCTTCCTCGGCCCAGTGGGTTTCCATGAGGTGCTTTAGTGCTTCGTCGGCTAGCTCTGAGTCTGTGCTCGCTCCGACTGCGGTGGCTTCTGAGAGGCTTTCCACGGCCTGTAGCAGCTTCTTTGCTCCGGTGTCCCCGTTGCGGGCTACGTAGCTGGAAACGGTGTCCCAGGCTTCTTCGAAGGTCATGGGGAAACCGTCTTCGGCGCGGTCTCGTGATTGGTCGATCATTCTCTGTACGGCAATGAAGCCGGTCTGTCCGGTGCAGCTCATAATGCGCAGTCGACCGGAAATCGCGGCGTCTTTGGTGGATACAGGCATTGTGGGCTTCCTTTCGTTTTGCTCAGCCGTTGAGGACGTCGTATGTTGTAAGGTCCAGAATGGTTCCGGATACGTCTCCGTAGTGGGCTACGAGGATTACGCCCCCGTTTTCTCCGTCCCAGAAGGAATTGGGCGTTTCGGTTTCCTGGAGGAATGTGTAGTGGTTGAGTGCGATGTGGGCTGCTCTCTCGGTCGCCTCTTTGTAGTTCTCCGCTTCGACGACGATTACAAATCGATCGTCAAGAAGTTGTTGAGTGAATCCGGCCCAGTCGCATACGAGGGTGAATTTCATTTGGTCGATTCCCTTTTTTCGATAAGGCCGTTCCGCCCGGTTTAGGAAACCCGGGCGGAACGGCTAGTGGTGGTGCGTCAGACTGGAACTGACGTTGTGTCAGTTCTGGTCTCCGCTGCGCATGCACGGGATGTCGACCGTGAGGTTCACGTGAGCCTCAACGAGTGCGGTCAGTTCACGGTCCGTGAGGCCCTTGGTGTCGCCGTCGCGAGTGAGACCGCCGGTGAAGACGGCCGGGCCGTGGTAGTTCTGGTAGAGGGGCCGGAACATGCCCCCGATCTTGTAGGCGGGGACGTTCTTGGCTCGCCCGTTGAGGATGCCTTCGTCGTCCACCCACATGATCAGCCGGTCGGTGATGTCGACCGGCGCCACCATGTCGCACCCGATCGCCTTGTACATCGTGCGGAGGTGCTCCCGGCTGCCGGTCGGCCAGTCGAGGATGAGGAAATCGCCGCTGGGCTTGATCAGGAGGGCGAACGAGGGTGCGGGCGCGTTCTTCGTGGTCTTGTTCATGGTGGGTCCTTTGGTTGTGTTGGGGGGTGTCGGGTGGTGCCACTCCGCCCGACTGAGAAAACAGTATCGCGCTTTCGTCACGAGGTGTGGTTGCGGCGCGCGTGTTGGGGGTGTTTTTCCGGGGGTGGTAGGCCGGTAGGCCAACTGCCTTTGTGGGGTGTGTTGTTGCTGGTCAGACGTGTTTTCGGGTGCTGGCCTACTGGCCTACCGGGGGTGGCTGGGGTATGGCTGTGCCGGGGTGTCCGGGCCCCCCGGCGCGGAGCGCTGGGGGCAAGGTACCGGCTGCGCGGAGCGAGGGGTGCCCGTGCGGAGCACGGGTGGCCCGTCAGCCGGTACCGCTGCGCGTGAGGGCGCGGAGCGCCCGGTGCGGGTGGAGCGGAGCGGAGCCCGTACACGCGGCAAGGGGGTGGTGGAGCGCAGCGGAGCCACCCCCGTCGGGCGGCGCGGTGCGGCCCTACCCCAGCCACCCCCGGTAGAAAAGGCGCCGCTGCGCCCTCCTGGCCCTTTTGCCCCCGCTGCGCCCGTCGGCCCTGCGGTGTGCCGTGCCCGGGGTCCGTGGCCGGCCGTCGTGCCTGTCCGGCCACGGACGTGGTGAGGTGCTAGTCGTCCTCGTGGGCGCATCTGATGGTGATCACCATTTGCCCGCTGTCGTCCGGTCCGGCCTGAGCGATGAGCCGCACGAACTGGGCCGCGTAGGTACGTCCGTTGCGTGGAACCCTGTAGAGCTTGACCTCGATGTGGTCGGTGTTCCGGGCGGCGGCGCGGATGTAGCGGCCGGTCATGAAGAGGACGTCCCAGAGGCGTCCCGTTTCGTCCTGGAAAGTGTTTTTCCGTCTGTTGTCGGCCTCGTTCCAGGCGACGCAGTCGGCCCATGCCTGAGCGGTGAGGGCGACGGGGACGGCGATGCCCGCGTTTCTGGCCAGCTCCTCGCTGGCGGGGACGAGGAGGCCGTCTTCGATCGCCTGGGCGCGGCTGTAGGTGTGGATCGGCTCTCCGAAGATCTCCGTGAGCCTGTTGGGGTTCTGAGTCATGGTGGGTCCTTTGGCTATTGCTGGTGGTTTTTCAGGACCGGTAGGCCAGTAGGCCAGCACGTGTTCTCTCGGAGAAAGGTGCTGCTCAGACGGCTAGATGAGGGGTGGCCTACTGGCCTACCGGATGAGGGAGCTAGCCCCTCTGGTGCCTGTTGTCCCGCGTGGGGCTATCGCTGGTAGGCGGCGATGAGGGCGCGGACCTTCTCCTTGCCGATGCATCCGCCGTTGTGGCGGTGGGCGGAGGGCGGGTTGCCGTTGCGGCCGCGGTGGTGGCTCCAGTAGCGGACCCCGGACCATCCGCACAACTCACAGAGGAGGAACCAGGCGTTATCGCTGCCGGGGAAGCCGGTTGCTACCGGCTTCCAGTAGTGCTCAGTCAGTCCGGCGAAGGCGGTGTGTGCCTGCGAGATGTTGCGCGGAGTCGCAGGCATCCGGGGGTGGAGAAGAGGCACGGGCCCGCAGAGTTCGGCTGTCGCCTCGGCCGTGGGCGGGGGAACTGCGGAAAGGCGTCCGGCGGCGTACTCCTCGGCGAGGTAGGAGGTGGCCATGTCGATGCCCTTGTTGCCCTTGGGCGGGCGGCCGAGATTGTGCTCACCCGCGGTCGTGGTGACCAGCCAGTTTCGATGCCAGCGAAATGCCTTGCC
Organism: Streptomyces sp. NPDC056987; assembly: GCF_042673865.1. NCBI lineage: Bacteria > Bacillati > Actinomycetota > Actinomycetes > Kitasatosporales > Streptomycetaceae > Streptomyces > Streptomyces sp. NPDC056987. Next base: position 56,406 of record NZ_JBHURV010000055.1, on the reverse strand, counting down.
GATGACCTGACCGTCTCCGTCGGCGCCGATGATCACGGGATAGCGACACTGTGTGTCGACTTCTCCGAGACGGACGGGCAGGGGGGAGTTGTTCATGGTGGGTCCTTTGGTTGTGTTGGGGGGTGTCGGGTGGTGCCACTCCGCCCGACTGAGAAAACAGTATCGCGCTTTCGTCACGAGGTGTGGTTGCGGCGCGCGTGTTGGGGGTGTTTTTCCGGGGGTGGTAGGCCGGTAGGCCAACTGCCTTTGTGGGGTGTGTTGTTGCTGGTCAGACGTGTTTTCGGGTGCTGGCCTACTGGCCTACCGGGGGTGGCTGGGGTATGGCTGTGCCGGGGTGTCCGGGCCCCCCGGCGCGGAGCGCTGGGGGCAAGGTACCGGCTGCGCGGAGCGAGGGGTGCCCGTGCGGAGCACGGGTGGCCCGTCAGCCGGTACCGCTGCGCGTGAGGGCGCGGAGCGCCCGGTGCGGGTGGAGCGGAGCGGAGCCCGTACACGCGGCAAGGGGGTGGTGGAGCGCAGCGGAGCCACCCCCGTCGGGCGGCGCGGTGCGGCCCTACCCCAGCCACCCCCGGTAGAAAAGGCGCCGCTGCGCCCCGTTACGGCTGTGTGCGGCGGTCGCACGCGTAGGGCGCGCCAGTCACTGACTGGGGCGCCAGTGAGCGAACCGTGTTCGCCGGCTTCCGGCGAACACGGTCACGGTCGTGGGAGTGCTTCTCAGTCGGTGCGAGGGCGTTTGGTGCCGATGCGCCGGTCGCGGAGTGCGCTGACGACGTCGGCCGGCTCGGGGCGAACGCCGCGGGCCAGGTACCGGATTCCCGGGCCCGCGGGCGGCTCCGGCTCGGCGGTGATGCGGGTGTCCGGGGCAGTGCGCCAGCCGTAGCGCTCGTCCCACAGCAGGGAGTCGAGTCCCTCGTCCAGGACGACGACGAGCGCGGCGCAGACGGCACCCGGCCGTACGGTCACCTCCGCTGTGCCGGGCGTGGAGAGGCCGGCCGCGTGGAGGGCGTCGGTGATCCCTGCGACGTAGGGCGCTGCCGAGACGGCCCGCTGCTGCGCCTGAGCCGTCGCCAGCGCGCGCCTGGCGGCACGCAGGGGGTAGCCGGTTGTATCGGCCACCTCCTCTGCGGTGAGGCTGGCCCTGCTGGTGAGGAGCGTGGCGACGCGTTCGGTACGTAGCGCCATGAGCGCGCGCTGCGCGGTGTCCTCGTGCACTCCGAGGGACTCCCCGACCTGCTCGGCCGTGATGGCGGGATCGGCGGCCAGGAGCTGCGCCGTGCGCGGCTTCAGTTCTTCGCGAGGCATGAGGTCACCGGTGCCCACGGGGCGCCCGCCGCCGTGCCCCTCCCCTACTCGGTCGCGGTCCCACTCGATGATCGTTTTGCGGCGGTGGTGATCGACGCCGGCGCAGACGACCACGTGCTTGGAGAGTTTGGGGTCCGCTCTCTTGTACTCCTTCCAGGAGAGGGCCGATACGGGGCGGCGCAGGATGAGCGGTGCCTCGGACCGGTCGAGGAGGTCGTCCGGATCGTCGTGGGACGGGAGCGGTGGAATGGGCTTGCCGGCGAGATACGCGTCGTGCTGCTCGCCGTCCCAGAGCAGGACGCGGGCTGAGGGGGAGCTGATGGGCGCGGGGAATCCCGGTCGGCGGTGGAGTTTCTTGTTCTTGTACGTCCCCAGACTGACGCCTTCGGCGCGGGCTAGGTCGGCCAGGGTGCGGACGAGGTGCTGACGGCCGGCGCGGATCACGGCTTGTCCTTGAGAGTGAGGGATACGGGCATCAAAACAGTATCGCAGTTCTGTCACATGGCGCGGGGTGGCGGCGGGCACGAGGTGACCGGAGAGCTACAGTCGTCAGGGCGTCCGGGGCCGGCTCCAACGGCCGCGGACGCCCTTCGTGGTCAGCGTGCGGGGCACGCCGAGTGGCGGGTCGTCACCCGCGAGTTAGACCGGCTCGGTGGCTGTACAGGTGGGTGATCAGGGTGTCGAGCAGCTGGTAGAGGTCGGTGTGCTCGGTGATGGTCGGGTCGGCCAGGTCCAGGTGCCCGAGGGGCCGGTAGCGGGCGGTGAGGCCAGCGGAGACGAACCGGAAGCCGTAGGGCTGGTCCTCGAACGTCTCATGCTGCGGGTCGTAGGCGAAGGTGGCGAGGATGCCGATGCTGCGGCGCTGGCGCTCGGCGCGGGCCTCGATGGTGAGGTTGATGGTGTCGCGGCTGTCGCCGTGGGTCTGCATGGAGACCTGGGTGAAGCCGGGCAGGCGGGAGATGCCCTCTGCGAAGAGGCCGGCCTCGCCGGTGCTGTAGGTGCGCGTCTCGCCGTCCTTGTACTCGACGGTGATCGCGCTCTCGCCCCCGTTCCGCTCCTCGCCCATCAGGCCGGGGAAGACGAATTCGCTGTGGCTCCAGGCGCGCCACTGCGGGCGGGCGGTCTCCAGGTTGCCGTTCTCGCGGGCGCAGCGGTTGCACACGGCGTCGTGGCGGTCGATGACGACGGAGGTGAAGGCGCCGCCGCAGTAGACGCACAGGAATCCGTGGATGTCTCGCGTCCAGCCGCCCATCGGCTTGATGTTGAGGACCAGTTGGTCCCAGGCGCCGATGGACTCGGTGACGGTCTTCTGTCGTTTGGCCACGTACTCGGTGTAGACGGAGGCGGTTCGGTCGTGACCGTGTACGGCGATCAGGGTGTGGGCCCACGCCGTCTGGAGGTCCTTGGCGTCTTCCGGGAGGTCGGGGCGGCCGTTGTACGGCACGAGGGCCCCCAGTCCGGAGTCGTCGGCGAACAGTCGCCCCATCTGGGTGAGTAAGCGGGCGCGGGCGGTCTGCTGGGTCTGGGTGCTGGGCATGGTGGTGTCCTTCTGCGGGTTGGCGGTCGTGGTCACTGGGTGGCGGGCTGGGCGTGGCGCAGGGTGTGGGCGGCGAGTTCGGTCCGGCGCCGGTGGGCCTGGTCGAGGTTGGCGTGCAGCTGCTCGGCGGTCTGCGCCGACGTCCGGTCGAGGTCGGCCAGCGCCTCCTCCAGCGCGGGGTGCCCGGCCTCCTGGATCTGCCGGTAGGCGGCCTCATCCCGGGGGGAGGAGCAGAAGAACGGACGGGCGGCGGCGGTCTCGGCGCGCTCCCGCCACATGTCGATGGCGATGCCCGCCTCGTCGACCGCGAGGACGTAGGCGTGGTGGGCGGCGAGCCACGCGGGCGCGGTGCTCAGTGCCTCCCAGCGGAGTTCGACCTGGTGGAGCAGGCGGTCCCGTTCGGCGCGGGCGACCTGCTCGTGGGCCAGGCGGTCGCGGACGTCGGCGTACCGGTAGGTGGCGTCCATCAGACTCACCAGCCGCATGCCCTCCGTGTGCGCCTCGGGGCCGCGCGGGTCGACGTCGGGATGTTCAGCGGCCCAGCGCCGCAGCGCCGCGTCGTACTCGGCGTCCATGGTCTCGGCGACGCCGGTGAAGCCGTCGATATCGAGGGGGGAGAGGTTGGTGATCACGCTGGTGCCCTTCGGTCGGTGGTCGGGGTCGATGCCCCGGGATCGCAGATCCGCGTACACGGTCGGCCGGCTGATCCGCGCGGCCTCGGCGAGCGCGGCGATCGTGGTCTCGCCCGCCTGCCAGGCGCTGGCGAGCAGGTCGGCCCGGCGGCCGGGCCTTGACCAGTCCCGCAGTGCGGCCATCGCGTTGTCTCGTCTGGTACTCACCCAACGACGGTGCTGTAAAACGCTTTTACATGTCAAATAGCTTTACAGTGCTCGTCTGGAAAGCGTCACCGACCGTCCTGAATGCATCGTCCCGTGGGTCTGTGGTCAGTGAGCAGGGGTGAGGAGATCAGCGCCGATCAGCCCTGCCTCCAGGCGTCGGGATGCGGCTGCGCACAGGGCGTCAGCCATGGTGAGCACGTAACCGGCCTGGGCGGCGGTCTGGATCAGCTCCAGCGCGACGGCGGCGTCCTCCGGGAGCGTGGCGCGGTGCTTGGCCGGCCCGGGAAGGCGGACACCGAGCACCCCGAGATCGGCAAGCAGAGCGTCGGCGTGCTGGTGCGCGCCGACCTGGGCCATGGTGGTGATGAGGTCGGTGACGGCGGCCTCGGGCAGTACCGCGTACGGCAGCGCGTGCTCAACGAGATCTCCGGGGCCTGAGGTGAACCAGGCGAGTACCGCGCGGGCGGTGAGGACCAGGCGCTGGTCGTCCCTGTACGCCCGGCGGCCGGAGCCGTGCTCTCGGTCGGGCAGCGGTTGCAGGACCGGGCCGAGGTCGGACCAGCAGCGTCAGCGCGGCATCCTGGCACGAGGCGCAGCCTTCGAACGCGGCACCGGTGACGTCCTCGAACAAGGCGCTGTCCGCCTGCCATCCACCAGGCTGCGGGACGGCGTCCAGACTCCAGCCGCGGTGGGCATGAGTCTCCGGCGGGCGCGGCCGGCGCGGCTTTCCAGACTTCTCTCGGCCCATGGCAGCTCCCCTTCAGCGCACTGATAGACCTCATTGAGACCGTAGTCCGCCGTGCTCCATGGCGGGGCACAAAGCCCGAATGCTCACGCGATCGAGCTTCCATCTGGTACTGGTCCCCAGGCGGAGCCTGCTTCACCGACTTGGCCCCGGAGATCTTGCTTCTCTGCCGGCCGTGAGTGGCTACACTGTCGGGCGGTCCCTTGTTGGGGGGCCTTTGGCCGGTGCCCGTGCCACCCGCTTCGGCGGACTGAGGGCGCCGGCCTTCTTCGTGTGCTTAGTGCTGCGGCTCAGGCGGGATGGCAGGCTTCGCAGGCTGTGGCCCAGCTCTCGCGCAGGAAGACCGGCACCTGGTGGGGCGGCACCGGAGTGAGTCGGCCGCGTGCGGCCCAGCAGTCCTCCCCGGTGTGGAGCAGGAGGGCGCGGTGGCCGGGCTGGTCGTGCCGCAGGGCCTCCAGGACCGGTTGCCGGTGGGCCCGCTCGGTGGGGACCCGGCCGTAGTCTTCGCCCGCGACAGGCGTGACGGCCGAGGCCGGGACGGCGACGCAGACCCGGTAGACCCATTGGCCGTCCGCCTGCTGCCGACGGGCCTGTAGGCGGCCCTCGACGCGGCGCCCGCCGGGCAGGGTCACCTCGACAAGCGGATCCACATCATCGTTCACGCGTTCGAATATACAACCGCGCTGTCAGGCGGCGGCTCGCCGATGCGCGCCTACTTCACATCGTGACGAAAGAGCGATACTGTTTTCTTGTCGGTGGCAGTGGCAGTCACCGGCGCCCCCCAATAGAGAGGTCAGTCATGGCGAAGAAGAAGGAGTCTCCCCCGCAGAAGCCGGTGGCCTGCGGCCGTTGCTCCAACGGGCAGCGCATGGTGACGGTCAACCAGTGCGGTGCTGACGGCACGCCCTACAAGGCGGTACGGATGGAGAGGTGCGACTGCCAGAACAGCCGCTAACGCCCTCAGCCCGCTGCCCCGGTACCCGTGTCAGGGTGCCGGGGCAGCGGGCATTTCGAGCAGCTGCTGATCCCTACTCTCCGGAGTCCGGGAAGACACCGCCGTTCCCCGGGTTGAACTCCCCGAGGGTCATCGAGCGGATCTCTCCGAACTGCCAGCCGGTGCCGGGCGCGTAGTTGGTGCCGAACGCTTCTGAGAGCTTGTCCTTGGCCTCGTCGTCGTTGCCGCTGAGGAATGCGCGCGTCGGCTCGGCCATCACGTCACCCCGGAAGTTGCAGTTGATCTCACGCCACCGCTCGTCCTTACGGCGGCCGGTATCGATGATCACACGGGCGGACATCGAGACGTGCACCCCGCTGGTCGACATCCGGCTGGCCCGGCGAGAACTCATCGCGGCTTTGCGCGCGACGGGCGAGCGCAGCGTGGCCCGGTGGAGCTTCTGCTGATTTCCGTGCGGGCGCTGCTCGGCGATGTGCTTCTTCTGCGCGGCACCGGTCAGCTTGGCGATGTGCGCAGCCTGCCGCTTGCCCGGCTCCTGGCCCCGACGCTCGCGACGCATCCACTCCTTGATGGTGCGCGGCTTGACGCCCGCGGTACGGGCAGCCTCCTCCACGCCGCCCATCTTCTGGACGGCCTTGTCGACCGTACGGGGCACCGCCTTGTCCTCCTCGCGCATCCACCGGCGGACCGTGCCCGGCGTGACGCCAGCGGCGCGTGCCGCCGCGTCGGCGCCGCCCAGCAGCCCGACCCGCTCGCGGATCGTGCCCGGCAGCTTGCCGATCCACGCGCCCCAGAGGACCTCTGCCTGATCCTTGATCGCCATCAGACGCTCCACTCTTCAGCCGGGGTGAACGCGGACGCCGTGGGGAACCAGTTCTTCCCGGGGCGGAGGCTGCCGAAGACGTCTGCGGCCATGGCCGCGCCCTCCGGCTTGAAGTTGCCGAGATCGCGGGCCATCTTCAGACCCGGTACGGCGGTGTAGAAGTCGGGGTCGTCCGTGACATAGGCGAGCATGTCCGTCTTGACCGCGATCGGCCACATGCCGCTGGTCTCCCCCACGCGCATGATGGTGCGGGTCAGATTCGCCTGCTGCGCTGCCATGATGAACTGCTGCGCGTCCGGGCGGAACGTGTCGCTGTCCTTGATGCCACGGCTCGGATTGCCCTTCAGATGGTCGGAGTTGAACAGCCCGATGCTGTTGGTGTACACGTCCTTGAGCGTCTCGGCGACCGTCTCGTCGGTGTCCTGAGCCAAGGTCTTCTTGGCCGTGGCGAGCTGCCGGTACCAGCTCTCCAGCATCCGATAGTGGTCGGGCCAGATCCACGCCTCACTGACCTCGATGTCAGCCTTGAGATCGATCGCCGCGTACGCCAGCGTCGGTGTCGCGTAGAGGCGGGCGCTCCCGTCGTCCTTACGGGGCCCGAACGGGTCGAACGTCCCCCACTGTTCCCAGCCGGGCGCCCGCGCGATCCACAGGCCCGGGACGTTCGGGTCGAACGTCGGGTTCACGACGTGCTCCACGCGCCCCCGGCCCAGCCGAACGCTGCTGCACACCGACAGGTACGAGGCGCGAGCGTCGAAGAGCAGGACGAACCGCTTCTTCAGCTCCTCCTGGGTGGGCTGGCGGTCCCAGACCTTCGCCGTGTAGAGGTTGCGGCGCTGCATCAGGATCTCCGGCATCTCCGCGCGCTCCAGCGGATCGGCGCGGCGGCCCGTCTTCGGACGGGTCGCGCGCAGCAGCTCGTGCCCGGTGACACCGGCGCTGCGACGGTAGGTGATGCCGATGGTGTCGGCCAGTTGCTGGAGCCGACGGGCGAGCAGGCCGGGCGCGGGGTCGTCATCGAGGAAGCGGTCACCGAACAGCTTGGCGTGCGGGGTGAGCACGAGCTGCGCGGAGACGTTGCGGCCGCCACCGGGGCGCTGGCGCCAGATACGGGTGGGCGCTCCCCAGCCGGCCACCTCCCAGCCCTCCGTACGGGCGCGGGAGAGGAAGGGGTGGTCGCTGTGCTGAGCGAGGTAGGCGCGCCGCTCCTCCAGCGGGCCGTCCTCGGGCACCGGCAGATCGAGCGCGGCCGTCAGCTCGTCGGTGAGATAGATCTGTCCGTCGTCGGGCCGCCACCGGGCCGACGGGCCGGTGCCGCGTACGGATCCGCCGTGCCCGAGTCCGATTTCGTCGGCCAGCTCAGCGAGGCGCCCGGCGTGCAGCTCCTCCAGCGGCGGCAGGGGCAGAACCTCGCCGTCAGGCAGGTGGAGGCCGTCCGTGTGCGCGACCGCTGCCGCGGCCCTCCACGGGGTCGTCACCGTACGGGACGAGGCGGGGGTTTCGTCCTGCTCGGGTACGGCGGTGTGCTCGAAGTAGGGGCCGTCCATCTGCTCGTCGAGGGCGTCACGCACCCCGACGGCCCCAGCCTGGTCCTGGTCCTGGTCCTGGTCCTGGTCCTGGTCCTGGTCCTGGTCCTGGTCCTGGTCGGTGTTGTCTTCCGGCGGAGGAGCGGAGGCCAGCGACTGACCGTCAGGGAGGGGTTCGGCCAAGGCCTCGACGCGCGGCGCCGGGGGCGTGCTCAGCAGCCCAGCGGGCACCACGGGCGTCGCCGACGCGGCGGGGCTGGGCTTCTCGGCGGGGGCGACCGGCGGAGGCAAGAGCGCGGAGAGGTCGAAGAGCGGGTCAGCCTGCGGGGCGGGCGGCGCCGGGGGCCGCTGCGGGCTCGCGTGCTGTCCGGGATCGTCCCCCCCGCTGTCGGAGTCCATCAGCGCGGACGCGGGCATGTCCCACACCCGACGCCGGCCGCCGGGCATCGGCCGACGGGGCTTGACCCAGCGGCCGTTCTTCGTCGCTTCGTACTCGACAGCGATGACGTGTGCCTGCCGCAGCGACTCCGTCAGCACGTTGGCAGTCGCGGTGAAGGACTCTTCAAGCTCCCGCGCCATGCGCAGAGCCATGCGTGTGGCCTGCTGGTGGTCGAGCCATACCCGCTCCTCCAGGCGGCCGTCGGGGCCTGCTTCCTGGGTGACGACTCCCAACTGGACTCCCCCCGCGCGCAGTACGGGGCGGTCGCCGGGGGTCAGCGGATTCTCGGCGCTGTTGTCCGACACCGACCAGCCGTACCGCAGCGCGGTTGCCTGGTCGGCGGGGCATTTGCCGTCAGGTCCCACGAGGTGGCCGTGCTTCCCGTTGATCGCCGTGGCGAGGTAGTTCAACAGTCGCTTGTGCATGGTCTGGTTCTCCAGCAGATTCTGTTCGCGGTCCGCCGCGTCCAGCAGTGAGACCCACGCGCGTGCCCAGGCGTCCGTGACTTCCTCGGAGGTGAGGGCGCCGGTCTCGGTGAGGTAGCGGAGCATCATGTGCCAGCCGGTGGCGAACTGACCGAGGTGCTCGGCGGGGCGGTCGCCGCAGTAGGGGCGGAGGCGTGAGGCGTAGTCGGTGGCCAGGCGCCGCACGGTGGCGCAGTGCGCCTCGTAATCGTGGGCGATCCACCGGATGTACGAGGACATCAGGAACGCGCACTGGTGGGCGAAGGCGGGGTCGGACATCCGGGCGAGCTGGTCGATGTCGATCTCGGCGCGGGCCATCTGGATGGTGAGCATGCGCTGCTGGGCCGACTCGGTCGAGGCCAGGACTTCGGATGTCTGGATCAGGGAGCCGCGCGGGCCGCGCTGCTCGTCCAGCTCCAGTTCGCCGTCGACCTGCCGCAGCCGTACGCGGCCTTCGCCGTTGTACTGGGTGCGGCCCATGCGGGAGGTGCGCACGGCGGCGTCCCGGACGCTGCGGTCGGGCGCGGAGTCGTCGCCCATCACCAGGGCGTCCTTCATGCGGTAGAGGACTTCGGTGGTTCCGAGCTGGGTGGAGCCGGTGTCCGAGATGGACAGGAGCGACTCGGTACGGTCCAGCTCCGGGGCGAAGTGCCGCAGTACGAGGGTGCCGACACCGGTCTTGCCGGAGCCGGGCAGGCCGGTGAGGCAGATCGAGCTGGGGCACCGGAAGTAGGGGCTGCGGAAGGCCAGCCCCATCATCGCGACGGTCGCGTACTCGGGGGTGTGCGCGGGGATGGACAGCGAGGTCAGGGCTGCCGCGCGGATCCGCGCGGGGTCCGCCGTCGGGGCAGGCAGCCCCATGAGCGCGAGGCGGCCGGGGAAGCGCGTGCGGAGCGGCACATGGCCGGTGGCGGTGATCCCGCCGTCGGCGTGTACGTACATCCATTGGTCGTCATCGGTGCGGCGCCATCCGGTCGCGGCGTAGACCGGTACGCGAACGGCGTCGGGGCTGACCTCCCGGATGGCGCCGCAAATCTGCGCGATCGCCGTCTTGTTTCCGCGGTAGTACACGTTGGGCCAGGGCAGGTCATGCAGCCAGGTGCCGGCCTCGAAGTCTTTCTTCGCCACCCGCATCAGGACCGGCTGGTCGAGGTGCTTGGGGTGGAGGAGCTGGAGCACGTAGCCGGTGGTGGGCCGCTGGCCCCGCACGTCCTCCAGGACCCCGTCATCGAGGGCCTGGGCCGCCTCGTCGTCACCGGTGGGGCGGGCGCGGCGCGGCTTGCTCGCCTCGTCGTCCCCGACGTCGCGGGTCTCCACCCGGACGATGGTCGCCACACAGCCGAGGACGGTGTCGAAGGTGACGTCGTACTGCTTGACGCCGTCGCCGTCCTCCCTCAACGGCTTACGGATCACCCGGACGATTTCCCCGTGCCGGACCGTGTACTCGTCGCGGCGATTGGGCCGTCCGTCGTCACCGGGGATCGGCTCACCCCAGAACGCTGCCGTAGCCGTGGGGTGAGTGAGCACCTGGGCACCCTCGGCGGCTGCTGCCTCCTTGGGCTCCTCGGGCACCGGTACCAGGGCGTCGAGCGCGAGCCCTGCGGCGAGGTGGTCGTCCAGGTCGGCGCCCTTCTCCTCGATGGGCGTCTGGAGGATACGCACGGACAACGCCACATCGAGCACAGCGTCACGGGCTTCCCGCGCCGACTTGTGCCCGGTCGTGTCACGGTCGGCCAGGATGACAACGTGCTGACCCGCCAGCAGCGCCGTGTGATCCGGGTTCCACCGGCTCGACCCCGACCCCGGCTTGGTGGTGGCCAGCAGGCCCATCGTCTCGGCCGCGTGGACGACTTTCTCGCCCTCCCCCAGGTAGACGGTGGACCCCTTGGGCGCTGCCTCCAGCTCCGGGGTGCGGTAGAGCGGTACGTTGTCGGGCATGTGCAGCTCGATGCCCTTGTGGACCACCTTCGCGCAGGTCTCACAGGCGCACGGCGGATCACCGGCCGGGCGCTCCCAGGTGATCCGCTTTCCCGGCTTGATGCCCTCGGCGCGGCAGGTGGCGCAGCCGGTGCACTCCCGACGGATCTTCTCCCCGACCACCTCGCCGGCTGCCGTCACGTACAGATACCTTGCCTGCTCGGTGAACCGACCGGAGCAAGCGGGCTTCTTCGGCTTCCTCTCGGCGGGGGCGGCCACCGTGTTCTTCCCGGCACGTGCGCGCGGAAGGCGCGGGATGCGTCGGGTGGCGCGGGCAGTTTTCTTCTCCTCGGGCATCGGATCGTCGTACAGATCCCCTAGGCCCATTCCCACGGCGGTGACGACGTCCTTAGCGTGGCAACCCGCGTGGCAGAAAATCACCGTCTTGCGCTCAGCCGTTTTGTAGTCGACGGCCAGCGACGGCTCGGCATCGTCATGAGCGGGACACTGGGCTTTGACCTTGTGTGTTCTGAGCGCTACGAGCCGTGATCCATTGGTTTCAAGGGCTGAAACAAACCGGTCAAAAGACCTGGCGCCCTCGTTGTACGGGACGGACATTGCTACCCTTCGAATGTTGGGCAGACCAGCACCCGACCGGTGAGACGGTCGAATGAGCCTTACTTAGTGGTGGGCGGTCAGATCGTTCCTGGTGAAGGAGCGCTCTGGGTGTGGGGTCAGCTATTTTGCGAGGTCTCCGGGTGGTGCCGGGGGCCTCGCAGCCCTTTACGGACCCTGTGCTGTCATCTGGATCAAGGGACTCATGCGGCCATCAGCTCCCCGTTGGGTCCACGGACCCGCCGCGTTCGGCGCCTGGATGCGCGCATCTGGCGCATCTGCTCCTTCGTACGGCTGACGAGCTGCGTGTCGAGCTGCTTCTGCTCATCGTCGGTGTGTACATGCAGCTCGATCAGCGCCCGCAGGTAGTCGACCATGGAACCGCCAGTCTCGCCGACGGCCCTGGCCAGCGTTTCCTTCTGCTCGACAGTCAGATCCAGCGTGAGCCGGTGCGGGAACCCCGGACGTCCAGCCATATGCCATCCCTCCAAATGTACAGACGCTAGGACCCTATCTCCTTGATCTCGATCGAGGGAAGCCGCCCCGCACACTCCCGCCGATATGTTTGAAATGCTGTCACCATCCTCACCAGCTCCGGCAGTCACAGCGCCGGACGGGTACGGACCTTCCCGCCGGGCGGGCCACGAGGTCAGAACGCGTCCCGAAGCACGGGCACGGCGGTCAACATCGGTAAGGGGCGGTGGAGATGGGGACGCACGAGGTGATGGTCGCTCTGGCCGCAGACGGACGGGCGTGGGTCGACGGCGTCGAGGTGAACGCCGGCCACGGCACACTGGAGGAGAGCCGGGCTGCCGCCCTGGAGCAAGTCCGGCGGATCGTACGACAGCGTCGGCGCGCCGTACGGGTGGCGGCCACGGATCCGGACGGGAGCCTCTGGAGGTTCGGAGTCGTCTTGGACGGGACGGTCGTGACCCCGGAGCAAGTCCAGGAGGCGATGACCGATCCGGACGCGGTCGAGGTGCCGGCCGCATACCAGCACCGGGCGGCGGCCGTCTCGGCCGCGCTCGACGGGGGCCAGGAACACATCGCCATGCGGCTGGCGCTCCTCCTGGAGGAGGACGCGGCCCAGGAGCACGGACCAGAACACCCCTACGTCCTGCGGGCACGGGAGTTGAGAGCGCACGCCACCGCGGAGTGCGGACTGCCCAGCGCCGGAGCAGAGCTGTACCTCGACGCGGCGCGGGGATGGGCCCGCCTGCACAGTGACGCGTACTGGGGAGCGGTGCAGCGCGCGTACGCGCTGTGGCACCGGGCAGCCGAGAACGAGGCGCGCATGGTGTGGATCGGTGAGCAGCTCGTCGACGTCCTGCGGGAGGCCGGCGACCGGTCCCACATGCCCATCCGAACTGTGCTGCGGCGCGTGGATGAGCTGCGCTTCAAGTCCGCTGGCTGAGCACGGCAACGCCCCGGCTCCTGTGCAGTGTTGGGCAGACAGGGAGCCGGGGCGAACTATGTGCCGGGGGTCAGTCGGCACAACCCGCGGACGGCCAGATCACAAGGACATCGCCCTCGTAGGTGGTGAGCCGCCCGGGGTGGCTGAGACGTACGGCATCAATGTCGTCGTCGGTGAAGTAGTGGTGAGCGAGCACGGCACTGCCCACCACTTCGACCCGGAGGGGCCCGTACAGACCAGCCAGGATCCGTTCCAGGGCACACGGGCCCTTGTGCCCTGGAACTGTGCAAACAAATTCAGACGGCTGTTCCATCGGTTCCTTTTCCCTGTGCAGCCAGGGGTTTTGACGAAACACGCTCCCCTGAAATTCGCGTAAGCAAATCTATATGTTCGCGATGGAGAGGGTCAAGGGACTTCAAAGGACGACCCAAAGACCCCCGGCTCCGGGTCGGTTGTTGGGCAGACCAAGGAGCCGGGGGCCGCTGGGGCGGCGGAGGCCGGCCGGGGGGACCGGCCTCCGCCTGGGGGCTCCTGACGCCCGGTACGGGGTCAACGCGGGCTCAGGAGCGGTCTGTTAGCCGGTGGGATCGTCTGGCTCGGACTGCGAGGGCACGCTCCGTACAAGGAAACGCTGCCGGGCCCGCGAGTCGATCTGGCGAATCGCGCGCCGGGTCTCGCCGAGCCGCCGGTACATCTGATCCAGCAGCTCGTCAGCCTCCGTGAGCTGGCCCACCAGTGACGTGCTGGTGGGCTGCCACTGACCATCGGGCGCACATGCGCGCAGCGCCCCGGAGAGCGCCGTGGTGCAGTCGCTCATGACCGTCCGGAACTCCGCGGTCTCTGCCGCGGTGTAGTCGCTCTCCTGCAACGTGCTGTCGTTCACTCGCTTCTCCGGGAGGTCGGGTGTCCTGATCATGGGCGGGGGGACTCGGGCTCGATCACGGCCAGCAGATCGCGGGATGCGCCCGCCAGTCGTATGAGTGCTCGTCGGCATGACGCGGGTGTGCGGGTCTCATCCAGCAACGCCTGAGCGGCTGCCGCGAGATCTGCGGCGCCCGCGTCGCGACTCCAGGGGATGAAGACCATGAGGTAGCCGCGGAGGGTCATGGCCAGACCCTCCTGTTCGTGGTGGGTCTCTCCGTACCGTCCGGCGAGCACCAGGGAGATGGTCCGCCGGACGGGGTCCGGGTCTTCGTTGGCCAGTTCCTCGGTCAACGACCTGCGCAGCGACGAGAGCAGTGTGTGCAGCAAGACGTCGTCAGCCTGCGAGCCGAGATCTACCGTCGTCAGCGGACGCGGCCAGTGTGTTCCGGCGGTACGGACGGGCGCATCGACGGCGCTGTTGAGCTTCATCACGGCCTCCGATCAGCGTCGATCTGGGCCCAGACAGCGGTTCCGGTCTGTGTGTAGTACCAGCTCCACCGAGCGGAGGACAGGCCAACGAGGAAAAGGCCGCGCCCGGACTCGGCCTCAAGTCCAGCTTCTAGATTGACGAAACCGAGCTTCCGGCCGGCAAGCCCTCCGCGATCGGTCACGGTCACGGTGAGCGTGCTGGAGGTGCGGACCAAGACGACGCGGACGGTCGGGCCCGGCGCATGCCGCACTGCGTTGGAGGCGAGTTCGGCCACGATCAGCTCGGCGGTCTCGATCTCAGGGATGCAGACATCCCAGGAATTGAGTTCCTGGTGTACCCAGTGGCGTGCCTGTGTCGGTGTACGCCGACTGAGTCCGGGAAACGTACGCCAACTGACCGTGCCCATCATCGCGTCACCTCATCTCGGGACAGCGAGGCCAGGTGATCGGTGATTGCGTCGGCCACCGGACGAAGGGCTCTGTGAACGGCGTGTATTCCCGCAAGCGCCACCTTGGACGAGGCGAGAGCGGCCCCAGCCTGCTGGCGTGCCTTATCCATCGCTGCGGCAGCTTGACGACGTCGGCGTGTCTTCTCGGAGTTGCTCAACCGGCCGCGGTTTCCACAGCGCGAGCAGATGTGTGTCTCCTCGCCCTGGGCCTGTGTCAGCAGTGGCATGGCTGCTCCGATCACCAAGATTCCAACACCGTGCGAGCGGCTGGCTACCTCACGTATTCATCTGGCTCTAGAGTGGCCCCCGCGCACCTATCTGCGCAAGTGCGCGGACAGACGCGCATGTATTGCGCGGCACTTTTGGCAGATGCGGACGGAATATTCAGCCGAGGAGACCTCTATGTGTGCACGCTGTCCGGCTGGTACGGCAAACTGTTCTCACGCAAGTGCGCAGCCCACTGCGCACCGCAGACGACGGAAGGGGGGCCGCGTGTCCACTCCTGAGCCTGTACGTCCGACTGTGGGCCGGCGTCAGCTCGGCGCTGAACTGAATCGGCTCCGAACAGCAAAGGGCATCAAGCTGAAGGACGTTGCGGAGTACCTCGGTACCTCGCCCACTCGGGCCGGACGGCTGGAGAGCGGCAGAGGCCGCGTCATGCCGAAGGCCGAGGAGATCCGCAAGCTCTGCGCGCTGTACGACGTCACCGATGAGCGTCAGATCCAGAGGCTCATCGAGATGCTGCCCGCCCCCAAGCAGCCGGGATGGTGGGACCCGTACAGGGAGCTGTTGCCCTCCGGCCTGGAGGTCTTTCTGGAACTGGAAACGAACGCTCTGGACGAGCGTGCATGGGAGCCAGTGCTGGTTCACGGTCTTCTTCAGACGCCTGAGTACGCGCGCGCCGTCATCGAGACGGGGCCGACCAATCGGCAGACGGACGTAGAGGACTTGGTGGAGGCTCGCACAAAGCGCCGGGAGCTGCTCACCTCCGCCCGGGTTGGCAGAGACCCTTTGGCGCTCTGGGTGATCCTGGACGAGGCAGTGATCCGCAGACCGATCGGCGGCCCCACTGTGATGAGAGGGCAGCTCGAACACCTCATTGTGATGGCTGCTCTGCCGTCTGTGACGCTGCAGATCGTCCCGCAGGCAAAAGGTGCCCACCCCGGCCTCGGAGGTGCCTTCAGCCTCCTTGAGTTCGAGGACGAACCTCCGATCGCCTACGTGGATTGCCCTGCGGGGAATCTGTACCTGGAGAAGAAGACCGAGGTCAGGCGGTTCACGACGACGTTTGACCTGTTGAGGGCCGTGGCACACGACCCCCTCGAATCTGCGGCGATACTGCATAGCGCCGCAAAGGAGATGAAATGACCAATATTGATCCTCAGGTCCGTTACTACTCTGACCTCAACTGGTATAAGTCCACGGCGAGTTCCGCCACGGGCGGGTGCCTGGAGGTTGCCCACCTGCCTGACGGCCGTGTCGCTCTCCGGGACAACGAGGATCTATCCAATCCTCCCTTTGTTGTGTCCCGCCACGTCTGGGAGTGCTTCCTCGACGGCGCGGTGGCAGGGGAGTTCGCTCCCCGCACTATCTGAAATCTCTACAAGGGCCGGACCCATTTCGATCAGTTCGATGGGTCCGGCCCTCTGTGCGCACAGGCGAACTCGTTTCTCGCCGGTCGGCGAGAAACGTCAGGCATCCGCTCTGCCCAGTCGTTCGCGGATCGCGCGGCGCTCGGCCTCTTCGCGAGTGAGTGCCTGTCGGTGAACTTCGGAGTCGCGGTGGGCAGCAATGGCCTCGCGCACAATCGTTGCCAGGATGTCGGGCGGCAGTGCCTCGGCCTGAGTGGTGGCGGTGCCCGAGAACGAGCGGCGATCCGTCGCCTTCGGTGGAGCGGTCGGCAGGTTGTAGGCGGTGATCTGTTCGGGCGTGACCGCGACCCGCTCAAACTCGACCTCGGCGCCCGCGTCCTCAGCGAACGCGATCACGTCCTCGGCCAGTGAGCTGAACATGTGCACGCCGCTCTGGTCGTAGTCACCCAGGTGCAGAATCCGGGTTTTGCATCCTCCGGAGATCGCCCGACGGGCTGCGTCGTGCTTGCCGGCCAGACCGTCGAATCCGCCGCCGGAGAAGCAGGCGATGCCGAACTCATCGCCGATGCGAACCAATTGCGGGACCATGCCAGCCGTTTCGGACCACAGCTCCAGCCGTACGGGCTGGCCGGCTTGGCGGTCGACCCGGTAGTCATCGACAGATGCGGCAACGGCCGCCCAGAAGTCTTCGGGGCCGGTGAAGGAGGGCGGGGCGTCCACGGCGATCTGGGTGTCGTCGCGGATCACGTCCCAGGGAATCCTGCCGGAGCGGCGGGCCATGCCGACGTACTCGCACATCCGCTTGTAGTCGCGCTCCGACTTCTCCAGCACGCCGTTGCTCAAGAGCACGTAGAAGAGCTGGCGGAGGGAGACGGGCAGGTGGTCCCGGTAGCGATCGAGGATCGCGTCGACGGCGTCCAGTACCCGGAGGGTCTCCCGTTTGGGCCGCCAGCGTGGTTGCGGTCCGCGGGGGCGCTTGTTCGGCATCACGGCCTCCTGCTTCCAGAGTCCGCCGTGGCGTCCTTAGACTCAAGCGGCTGCTGACCTGCGATTTCCCCGTCGACGGTCCGCGATACGTGGTCACTGGAGTCTGGGCGCACCGGTACGCGTCGGGGAGCCGGTGCGCCCAGACACATGAATATCGACTTGTTCGCCCGTTGCCGGTAGGAGTCGGTGTGTCTGACGCTTATCGCCGACCGGCGATAAACGTGTCCGCCCAGAGCCCGGCAGGGAGTGGTGACTCAGGCCGGGGAGGATCGGTTGATGCGGTTGGTGACCTCGATCGCCAGCTCTTTTGCGTCGGCCAGGAGCCTGGTGGTCTCGTCCGGCGCCTCGTCCAGCGCCTGCTTGACCTTTGCCGGGGCGAGCGCGCGGTGCGCCTCTTTGAGGCGAGTGACCGCATGCCGAAGGCCAACCAGTGTGGAGGAGTCCCTGTTGTTCCCATGGCTGTCCGTGGTGTTCTGCCCGGACTGGGCCGCGAGGTTGTGGGCCCGGGTCGTCAGTTCTTCCGGGGTCAGTTCCTCCTCTGCTTTGCGGGGGAGTTGCTGGACGATTCCCGTCAGTGTTTTGACTGGCACCTTCTTGCCGGTGGCGTCTTGGATGGTCTCGATCACTGCGACCGATACTTCCGCGCCGTAGTCCTGGGTGACGGGATTCAGTGCGCTTGCGGCCTTCTTGCTGATCGAGGGGGTGTCCGCACGTGCAGACATTTCGTTCGAATTTTCTTCGAACGCTTTGTCTGCACGTGCGGACACCAGCTCCCCGACCACGTACGCGGTCATTTCCTCGTACGCCGTCGCACGGGACTTGCCCAAGGTGTCCTTGACCCACGCTTCGAAGGTCGGGTGGGTCTTGCGGTAGAGGTGCCTGGAGTTCATGTTGGCCATCGACTTGCCCAGGACCCACCACGCGGTCTTGAACTCCTGGACCCCCCGCATGCAGAGGTTGTAGAGGTCCTCTTCTTCGGCCGACAGGGGGCCGCTCGCGTCCACGTCCTCCGGCTCGGGCAGATCAGCCAGGCGCAGGGCTGGCCGCGGTCGGCCCTGCGCGATGACCGCCTGCTCGGGAACCGCGGGGATGTGGGGCGGACTGTGATCGGGAGTCTCGCCTTCTTCGAAGAGGTCGTCGTCATCGAGGTCGGCGATGCTGTTGCGGCGGCTCACGGGAGGAGGCCCCTGTCCTTCATTTCGGTAACCAGCTGGTCCAGGTGCGTTCCTGCCCCTTTCACGGGAAAGGGCATCGCCTGCGAGTACTGCTGGAGGAAGGGGACGGTGGTGGTGAACACGTTCCACTTCCTCTTGGCGAACCACTTTCGGGCGTCGGGGACGGCGCTGGCGTTCGTCTGGGTCGGTACGCGGTTCAGCAGCACCCAGGTCTCGGGCGGCTTGGAGTCCATCCGCAGCGGGGCGACGTCGTCAATGACCTTGCGCATGGGCAGATCTCGGATGCGGTGGAGGTCACCGGTCGAGGGCGAGCTGTTGACGATCGCGATGTCCGCGCAGCGCAGCACGGACGAGGTGACGTCCAGATGGTCCTCGGCGTGGCCGCAGTCGATCATGCCGTAGTGCCCGTCGGGAACCATCGCCGGCATCTTTGTGTGGAAGAGCGGCGTTGCCGCGCCGAGCACCGTGAACGGGAAGTTCGCCTTCTCGTCCCACTTCTGGAACTGGCGGGAGTGGTCGGCGTCGAAGCCGACCATCGGATAGCCGCGCTCATGCATGGCATGCGCCAGGAACGCCGCGTTGGTGGTCTTGCCCTGGGTCCTGGGACTGACGTGAGCGATAAACATGTCGCGAGCGTACCGAGACGTCCGGTCATTCAGTCCACAGAAGGTACAGCCCGATGGGTACGGGGTCCGGCTTCACTCCGGCGATCAGCCATCGGTAGTAGTCGTGGGCGGAGGTGACGTTGAGGACGATGTCGTGCTGGCTGTTCTCGTACGGCTCGCTGATCGCGCGCAGGTCCCAGGAGAAGCCCAGAGGGGTGACCTGGATGATGCGGCGGCCGTGGAGGTGGGCCACGGTCCGGGCCGGTACGGGAGTTCGTGCCCCGGGCTGCTCGGGCCGGGGGGTGAGGCGCCGCAGGAGTGCGTTGGCGTCGCCGGCGAGTACAGGCGGGTCCCCCACGGTCAGCATGTGGTCGAGGCGGTGTTCGACGTAGACGTGCTCTATGGGTACACGCCTGGGGGTCACGGTGCTACGGCTGATCTGGGTGCGCCAGTAGTCGAGTTCAGGGACAAGGTTGGCCCACGTCCCCTCGGAGTCCCGATGAGCGTCACCGAGGACCCGCAGATCGTGCAGGAGGCCGATGCCGGGAGCGGCGGCCATGGCTCGGGCACCGTGCAGGTCGGGCACGTGGGCGGCGGGCATAGGGATGGCCGGCGGGGGGATCGAGCGGTACCACTCCCCGCCATCGATCTCCATCTGCGGCAGTTCGTCCATGGACGCAGTATCCCGTGTGAGGTAGTGAAGCGGTGCCGAATCGAGCGGGCCAGCGGCGCCGTATGGCGTGCGGTCAGGCGGCGAGCACTGTGTGTGCGCGGTCGATGAAGTCGCGTGCGGCTGGGGTGGTGCGGTGGGTGCTGAGGCGGGCGGCGAGATCGAGCAGGGGCGCGGTGGTGCGGTGTGAGCTGATGGTCTCGGTCAAGTCCAGCGCAGTGCCGGCCGTGGCGCAGGCGCGTTCCAGCTCGCCCTGGGCGTACTGCGCGTCGGCCATCCGGCACAGGTAGACGGCGTGGGTGCGGACGGTGGTGGGTCCGAACAGCTCGTCGGCCTCGGCGAACGTGGCTTCGGCGCGGTCGTGCTGGCCCATGGTGTGGTGGCTGGAGGCGCGGGCGCCGAGGATCTCCGCGTGGTCGAACCAGTACGACCATGGTGGCGCCTGGTCCTGTTGCTCGTCGGCGCGGGTGAGGAGGGTTTCCGCGTGGTCGAAATCGGTCCAGCACCGGGTGTCGCCGAGGTGGGCGCGGGCGCGGCCTCGTCGGCTGTGCATCATCGCTTCGACGCGGGGGTTGGTGCGGCCGCGGACGGCGGCGAGTGCGGCGGTGGCCATGTGCTCGGCGTCGTGGAGGCGGCCGGTGTTGTAGGCCGAGGAGGACCAGAACGACAGGATGTTGGCGCCGAGGGCGTCGTCCTGGGCGATGCGGGCCGCGCGCAGGGCGGTCATGTACGTGTCGTCGGCGCAGTCGCCGCGGGTGTCGAACAGGGCGGCGGCGCGCTGGCGGGCGAGGTCGGCGGCTGCCGCGTACAGGCGTGCGCCGTGGGCGTCGCTGTAGGTCCGTTCGCGGATGATGCCGTTGACCAGGGCCAGGGCGCTGGACGCCTCGGCGAGAACGGAGCCGCCGCCGTCTTCGTCGTCGGTCTCGCGGAGCATCTGGGCGCGGGCCTCGATCTTGGCCACCCCCGCCTCCTCGATGCGCCGGCCGGCGGTGAGCTGCCCGGCGGCGACCGGATCGGCCGTGAGCCAGTTCAGCAGGGCGGCGGTCAGGGTGCCGCCGGATACCAGTACGAGTTCTCGACGCGTGACGTCCATGGCACCCCTTGCGAGTTCGGTCAGGGACTGCGAGGCGCCGAGAAGCGTCCACGGCAAGGGAGTTGGCCGTTGGGCGGGGTCCTCGGACAGCCACTCAGGCCATGGTCGCTCATCGACCACGGTCGGCGGAATACCGAGCACGGAGGCGATGACGAGTTGGGTGGGGTGGTCCGGCTCGCGGTCGTGCTCCCAGTGACAGACGCCGTCGCGGCCGGTCTGGATCGGGTGGCCGAGTTCGCGGGCACGGGCGCGGAGGCGGCGGGCCATCTCGGGCTGAGTCCACCTGCGTGCCCTCCGGGCCCGGGTCAGGAGGTAGCCGCGGTGGCGGCTGCCGGCCGGGGGACGGCGTTTGTGGGCCATCGCACCTCCGCTGTGTGCATCTCCGAACACGTGCGGTCAGCGCACTGTAACGGCGGCGGCACGGAGGCGGTAGCCGCCGCGGTGTTGCTCCCTGTTGCTCGTGGTCGCAACGCGGAGCAACAGGGCGGGCGCTTCCGGCGCGGCTGAGGGTCCGTCAGCGTGGACATCCGGCCGCCGTTGCCCGCTCACCTCGTTGGACGTGGCTCCGGTGTGCCTTGATCTCCTCAACCGTCATGGAAGAGAGGCCCTGTCGTGGTGGAGTTTCTGAAAGTCCACGGAGCCGGGAACGACTTCTTACTGTTTGCCGATCCCGGGCCGTCCCGGGACTGGCGTGCGGAGGCGCCGCGGCTGTGCGCGCGGCGTACCGGCGTCGGTGCTGACGGCCTGGTCCTGAGCACGCTGGTGGACAAGGATCCGTCGCCCGTGCTGGAAGTGATCTGTATCAACGCGGACGGGTCGCTCGCGACCATGTGCGGCAACGCGCTGCGCTGCGTGGCCT
Organism: Streptomyces sp. NPDC056987; assembly: GCF_042673865.1. Classification (NCBI taxonomy): domain Bacteria; kingdom Bacillati; phylum Actinomycetota; class Actinomycetes; order Kitasatosporales; family Streptomycetaceae; genus Streptomyces; species Streptomyces sp. NPDC056987. The sequence goes on along the minus strand of NZ_JBHURV010000055.1, from coordinate 35,050 downwards.
GGGCGGCGGCCGGCGCGCACGGGTTCACCTCGATGAGTCTGGTGATGGCCGGTGTCCGTCATGAGGCGACCGTGCAGGACGGGCATGTGTGGGTCACCGCGGAGGCCGGGGAGGTGGCGCCGGGGCGGGTGGAAGCCCGCTGGCAGGATGTCCGGCTGCGCTTCGATGCCGTGCATACCGGCACCGAACACGTGGTCGCCCTGGTGGACGACGTGGACGCCGTGGACGTCGAGGGCCTCGGCGCCCTGGTGCGCCGTCACCCGGAGCTCGCGCCGGTCGGGACGAACGTGAACTTCGTCCACCCGGTGGACCCGCACGCGGTGCGTATCCGCACCTATGAGCGCGGGGTGGAGGCCGAGACGCTCTCGTGCGGCTCGGGGGCCGTGGCCGCCGCGGTGGTCGCCTCCCATCACGGGGTGGTCGCCCCGGGGCCGGTGACCGTGCACAACCGGGCCGGAACGCCGCTGACCGTCTCCCACAACCCGCAGCGGCCCGGATCGTACTGGGTCGGCGGCCCCGTCGCCCTGTCCTTCCGCGGAGAGCTGGAGTTACCGTGACCACGATGTTCATCGATGCCGGCGACCGGGAAGCGGTGGACCGGGAGATCACCGGCCTGCGCGAGTGGAGCCCCCTTGGCCTGGTGGTGGCCGTGGCGTACGGGGGGCTGTCGGCCGAGGACCGGCTGTACCTGGCCAAGAGCCCCGTGGATCAGCTGTCCGTGACCGCGCTGCGGGAGGCCCTGAGTGCTCTGGGCGCCGGGGTGCGGGTCCTCGACCCGACGGCGCCCGGGTTCGTGGCGCACCTGGCCGGGCCCGGGGTGGATGTGGTGCTGCCCAACCTGCACGGCCCGTTCGGGGAGGACGGCCGCCTGCAGGGGCTCCTGGACTACCTGCGGGTCCCGTACTGCGGCAGCGGGGTGCCGGCGTGCGCGGTGGCCGCCGACAAGATCCTGTGCAAGGAGTACATGCGCGGGCTGGGGGTGCCCACCCCGGACTGGCGGGAGTGGGCGGCGACGGATCAGATCCTCGACTGGCGCGGCCCGGTCATGGTCAAACCGCCGCTCGGCGGGTCCAGCGTCGGCATGAGCCTGGTGGACGATCCGGACGACGTCGCCCGAGCCCTCGCGGAGGCCGCGGAGACCGATCCGTCCCCGGCGCCCCGGGTCCTGGTGGAAGAGGTCATTGCCGGCACGCCGGTGACGGTCGGTCTGCTGGAGCTGCCCGGCGGGGTGCTCGTCTTCCCGCCGCTGGCGACCGAGGTCGCCGGCGGGCAGTGGTACGACGCGGAGATCAAACTCGACGCGGCCGGGGAGGGCATGGTGACGGTGTCCGCGGCCGACCTGCCCGCGACGACGGTCACGGCGCTGACCGCCCACGCGCGCACGCTGTGGGAGCGGCTGGGCTGCCGGGGCATGGCCCGGGTCGATTTCATGGTCGACGGCGACGGGCACGCCTTCGGGCTGGAGGTCAACCCGACCCCGGGCATGTCGGCGGTCAGCAACTTCGCCACGGGGGCCGAGCTGTGCGGGATCAGCCACGCCGACACCGTGCGGGCCGTCCTGCATGAGGCCATCACCCGGCGCACATACGATGTGCCTCTCAGCCCCGACCCGCTGCTCATCACCCGGTGAGTGAGCGTGAGGAGTCTGCCCGCATGCCGTCTCTGCACCCCGTGCCGATGTGCCGTCAGCTCATCACCGAAGACGAGTGGGAGCGCGACGGTGGTGCCGAACTCGGCGACCGGATCGAGTGGTCCAACCGGGCCTGCGGCATGGCCGGGGTGCGGATGATCCTCCTCGCCTACGGCAAGCCGGCGCCGACCGTCACCGAGCTGCTGAAGCTCGGCGTCGCCCACGGGGCGCTGACCGAACGGGGCTGGCTGCATGCCGGTCTTGCCGAGATCGCCGCACAGCTCGGCGTCCCGGGCCGCGCGGAACCCGTGCCCGCCGGTGACCTCCTCGACCGACTGACGGCCGCGCCGCTCATCGTCTCCGTCACGGAGAAGTTCCCCGACGACGGGCGCCGCGGCGGCCACCTCGTCATCGCCCACGGCTACACCGACCCCGCCGCCGGTCCGGGCGCGGACGTCTTCATCCGCGACCCATCCCGGTGGGGACAGGACCACAACCGCGTGCCTCTGTACCGCCTGGCCGCGTCCTACACCGGACGGGCCGTCACCTTCCCCGCCCTGCAACCGTGACCCCACCCCGCCACCGGCCGGGCCCAGGCGCCCGGCCGTACAGCACCCCCATGTCCACTCCCGTCCCATGCTCTGCACCCCGTCACCCTTGGAGATCCCGTTGATTCCTCTGACTTTGCAGGAGATCGCCGACGCGACCGGCGGCCGTCTGGCCGGCGCGCACCCGGACACGGTCGTGTCGGGGCCGCTGTCCTTCGACAGCCGCGCCGTCCACTCGGGCGGTCTGTTCGCCTGTCTGCCCGGCACCCGCACCGACGGCCACGCCTTCGCCGCGGGGGCCGTCGCGGACGGCGCCGTCGCCGTCCTGGCCTCCTCGCCCGTCACGGTGCCCGCCGTGATGGTCGCGGACGTGACCGCCGCGCTCGGCGACCTCGCCCGAGCGGTCGCCGACCGCTACACCGGCCTCACCCTGGCGCTCACCGGCTCGGCCGGGAAGACCAGCACGAAAGACCTGCTGCTGCACGTTCTCCAGCTCGACGGACCCACCGTCGCCAACGTGCGCTCGTTCAACAACGAAATCGGGTTCCCGACCACCATCCTGCGCACCGAGAAGTACACGCGGTACCTGGTCCTGGAGATGGGCGCCCGCGGGAAGGGGCACATCAGCTACCTGACCGGCATCGCCCGTCCCCGGGTCAGTGCGGTGCTGAACGTGGGCACCGCCCACCTGGGCGAGTTCGGCAGCCGCGAAGGCATCGCCGAGGCCAAAGCAGAGATCGTCACTGCGCTCCCGCCGGCCGCCGAGGGCGGCGTAGCGGTCCTCAACGGTGACGATCCGCTGGTGCGGGCCATGGCCGACAAGACGGCCGCCAAGGTGCTGCTCTTCGGCACCACACCGGACTGCGACGTCCGCGCCGCGGACGTCACCCTGAACAGCGCCGGACGGCTCTCCTTCACCCTGCACGCCCGAGGGCAGTCCGCGCAGGTGAGCCCCGACGTGTTCGGCGGCCACCACATCACCAACGCCCTGGCCGCCGCCGCGCTCGCCCTGGCCGCCGATGTGCCCTTCGAGACCGTGGCCCGGGGACTGAACGGCGCCCGGATCGTCTCCGGCGCCCGCATGGAGGTCACCGACCGGCCCGACGGGGTGACCATCGTCAACGACGCGTTCAACGCCAGCCCCGAAGCCACCAGGGCCGCACTGGACAGCCTCGCCCACCTCGCCGGCGACCGGCCCGTGGTCGCCGTCCTCGGCGAAATGATGGAACTCGGCGACCAGGCCGAGGAGATCCACCGCGAAATCGGCGCGCTCGCCGCAGCCCGCGGCGTCCGGCGCCTGATCACCGTGGGCGGCCCGAACACCGCCGCCATGGCCGCCGCCGCCCGCGAGGCGGGCGTGAGCACCGTGGAACACGTCACCGGCCGCGAAGACGTCCTCCCGCTCCTCGACGGCCCCCTGCCCCCCAAAGCGGTGATCCTCGTCAAAGGGGCGCACTCCCTCGCCCTGGACGAGATCGCCGCCACCCTCGCCACCGCCGGGAAGTGACGCGCACCATGCAGACCTCCGAAATCACCGCCCTCGCCCAACAGGCATGCCACCAGGCCCGGTTACCCGCCGACGGAATCGAACCGATCCGGTTACGCGACAACCTCATGCTGCGCACCGCCGGGGGGACCGTGATCCGCATCCACCCGCCCGGCACGTACGACGTGGCGGTCCGAGAGCTGCGGGTGGCGGACTGGCTGCGGTCGCACCGCATCCCCAGCGCCGAACCGCTCGTTCCCGATCCGGTCACGGTCGCCGGACGGCCGGTGACCTTCTGGGAAGACCTCGGGGACCAGGTGCCAGCCGAACCCGCACACACCGCCCGCGCGCTCCTGCGGCTGCACTCCACCCGCGTCCCCTCCCACCTCGCACTCCCCCGCTTCACCCTGCCCGACTACCCCAAGCGCATCCGCGAGGCACAGACCTCCCACAGCGCCCGCCACTGGCTCACCCGGCACGCCGCACAGCTCGTCACCCGCTGGGACGCGATGCCGTGGCCGGACGAGTGGTGCGTGATCCACGCCGACCCGAGTCCGCACAACACCATGCGGACCCCGGAGGGCACCTATCTGGTGGACCTGGAAGGCGTCGCGGTCGGGCCGCGGCAATGGGACCAGGCCACCATCGCGTTCCAGAGCGACACCCTGGCCGAACCGCCCTCCTACTGGGAGGAATTCCGCGACGCCTACGGCACCGACGTGACCGCCTGGGCCGGATACACCCTGATCAGGGACATACGCAGCCTGGGTCTCGCGCTGTTCGCGCTCCGCCACGCCGACACCAGCGACCATGCCCGCAGTCAGGCCGACTACCGGTTGGCGTGCCTGATGGGCCGCCACGGCGAACGCCCCTGGAAATGGGTAGCGCCGTAGCGCCACCCGGTAACGCCAGCGGCCCGCCACTCCGTCCAGAAGACCGAGAGGCGGGCCGCCGTACGCTCGTGAACGCCTGGGAGCCGGACGTGTCAGCCTTGGTCGGCGCGTCGGCTCTGGCCTTTTGTCTGGGTGGCGATGAGCCGGACGGCGCGGACGGCGTTTGGCTCGTGGACCGCGACGGCGCGCAGCGCGAATGCGCGTTCTCGGCGGTAGTGCTCGATGTGGTCATGCTCTGTGCTCTCCCTCGGGTGCGGGCTGACGGTCCATGACGATGACCGCCCCCGTCGGGACCGGAGGCGGTCATCATTAAGCGCCGTCAGCGCGTGGGCCTGCTGCGCAGGTAAGGGGGAAGAGCGCTCTCCGCGCGGGAAGCAAGGAGTAGGGCGCTCTCGGGCATCCGCTGGTGGGAGATGCGGCGGAGGATGTGGTGCAGCCGCGGAGCGGCTACGACGAGGACACCGTCAGGGGTGCGGAGGCCGGAGCGGGGGACCTGTGCGCCGTGGAGGGCGATGACGGGACAGACCGGTACGCAGAGTGCTTTCGATGCCTGGCCGGCTTCCCAGATGACGGTCGAGACCTCTTTGGCGAGTGAGCGCCGTCCGACGTAGAGGGTGCCTCGGTGGAGGCGTGCGTGGCCCCGGCTCCGTGTGTTCTTGCTGTCGATGTAGAGGGCGCCGAGGCCGTCGGGCAGCAGCGCGAGGGTGTCGAGGTTGGCACGGCTGCCCGGGATGGCACGGTCGTGCAGGAAGATCCATCCGGAGCGGGTCGCCGGGTGGAGGATCTTGGCCGTCTGGAGTTCGCCTTCGGCGCCCAGCCGCCAGTTCTGTACGTCGCGGCCGGGCTCGTAGAGACGGCGCGCGGTGTAGAGCGGGACGAGGAGCCCGAGCACGAGGGAGAGTCCGGCCGCTTCGGCGGGCAGCACGGTGTCGACGGTGGTGGTGAGGAGGTAGCCGCCGAGCGCGGCTGCCGGCAGCCGCCAGGCGGCGCGGCGGTGCTGAAGGGCGAGTTCGGCATGGCGCAGCTCGGCGGCGCGGCGGCGTGCGGACGCGCCCGCGTCCTGGATGCGGTGAGGGTAGGTGGTCACGGTGGTGTCCTCCGTGAGTCGGGGTTGGGTGTGCCCCGAACGGCGCGGTCGGTGTTGGGCAGACGCGTCCGGCCGGGGAGTGCAGAGGCAGAGAGGGACGGTCGGCCGGCGCATACGCGACGTTCCGGCCGACCGTCCCTTGCCACTTCGTCAGGCGATTACCTGACTGCGCCGATGGCTGCGGCCAGCGCGATGAACGCGCCCGCGGTGAGGAAGATGGCCCGGCGGAGAAGGGTGTACTTCGTAGTCGCGATCTTGGACAGCCGGATGATCTGCTCGGCTCGGTGACTGCTGCGCAGATCCTCGACGAGCTGCTCCGGGGTGCAGTGCGCCCAGTACAGGTAGGACCCTCGTGGGGCTCCCGAGATACGGGGAAGGATCACGAGGAGGACCAGGAGGACGGCCCCGATCAGACCGATTGTGCCGACGCTGACGAGGATCGTGCCGACCGTTGTCAGATGGCCTCCGGGGACCTTGTCGACCAGGATCGCGAGCGGCAGGGCCAGCGCGGCCAGCAGCGTGCCGCCCTTGGTGTCGGTGCGGGCGATCTCCGCCACGATCTGGGCGATCTGCGCGTCGAGCTGCGTGTCCGGTGCGGCACTCATGAGTCCGCCTCACCGCCGCCGCAGTGCCTGCTGAGCTCGGCCGGGAGCACGCCCCACAGCTCGACCGGCCGACCTCGGTAGGTCAGCCGCGCGACGAGTTCGCGGTGGCCGATGCGGTTCCGTACGGCGACCGTGCCGCCGTACGTCTGGTGGACCGTACGGAGGTCGCCGGTGACCGCGTCCTCGTCGGCGGCCAGGAGGCCGCGGACCACGTGGCCGCTGGTGATCTCCCAACTCGCCACGGGCGGCACGCCGTTCACCAGCAGCATGCCGATGAGCTGGGCTGCTTCGTACTGACCTGCCGGCCTGGACTGCACGGAGGGGTAGGTGGTCATCTCGGTCCCCTTCACCGTGCGCCGGGCTGGTCGGTCGTCAGAGTGGCCAGCCGCAGCCTCAGCAGGCACTGCGCGAGGTCCGCGTACTCGTGCCACGCCGCGGCTGGCACGTGCCAGAGGTCGGGGCGGCACGCGCGGACGGCCCAGGCGGTCTCCCGCTCGGCGGCGTCCGCCGCCTCACGCATGCGGGTCAGACCCGGCATGTCGAGGTCGGGCACGGGCGTGCGGTACGTCGCAGAGGTCGCGACCGTCGGGGTGAGTCCTGCGGCGGTGTCCAGCAGCGCGCGGGTGGTGCCCTGCGCGTAGGACCACGCGGCCCGGTACCAGACGCGGCTCAGGGAGGTGATGAGGCTGCTGTAGCAGTCACCGATCTCGCCCGTCGCGGCGGTGTACGGGCTGTAGAGCGGTCCGTCGGGGCTCTCCATCGCCTGGGCCGTCGTGGGGAGTTCTGCTTTCACGGCGTGTTCGGCTGCGGTCTTGCTCTCGTCGTACGTGGCACGCGCGAGCAGCGCGGCGTGTTTGAGGCTGTAGATCGATTCGGACAGTTGCTTGGGCCATGCCTGTGTGGACACGGTGTCTCCCTGGGTGTTGGGCAGGGTGTGCGGTCAGATGTGGTGACCGTGGCGGGGCCGCCCGTTGGTGGCGGGCGGGGTGTGTCCCCGTCAGGGCCGTGTTTCTACGACTTCGTCATGCTGGAGACCAGCGCGGCGCTGACGCTGAGCAGGGTGCCGGCATCGCGCTGGGAGACTCCCGCCTGTACGAGCCGCTGCGCAAGCGGAGCGGCCTTGGTGCGGGCTTGCTCGGCCAGTTCGTCGGCTCGGTGGCGCAGCGTGCGCGCCTCGGCCAGCGCCTGGTCGAACGAGGCGTCTCCGGTACTTGTGATCACCTCCAGGGTGAGTTCCTCGGGGTTGAGGTTCTCACCCTGGAGCGCGATCGCCTTCCGGATTTTGGCGTTGAGCTTCGACAGTGAGCGGTCGTGCTCACTCACCTCGGGCAGCGTCTCCACGCTGGCGTTCCAGAGGCCGCCTGATGTCAGCACGGCGTGTACGCGGTAGCTGCTCGGGGTGGTCTTCATGGGATCAGTGGGCCCTCTCGGTCAATACGCCCACGCTGCGCGCCACGGCGAGCAGGTCGTCGTCCTCGGTGCCGGGAGTGGCGGTGAGGCGGCGGACCTTGTCACCGAGGCCGGGGAGGATCTCTGCGGCGGCCCGGAGTACCGACTGCTCGCCAGGGTTGACGGCCAGTTCGGCAAGGACGGACGACGCGTCCATCGCTTCCTGGGGAGCAACGCGGACGGGGGTGATGATGGACAATGTATGCCTCCGTGCTGATCGGAGAGAGGGGCGCGGCAAGTCGTTGGGAAGCGGCGCCGCGCCCCTCGCATATGCGGTGCGCCGAGTGGCTACCCGACCCCTCTATAGTGTTCAGACACTGAACACTTGTCAAGGCGCTGTGCAGCGTGTTGCAGGGAGATCGAGACTGTGAGAGACGACTCGACAACGCACCGGGTAGAGGCGGCAGTGCAGAGTCACGCTCGCCCACGCAGAGAGTGGGATGCCGAGAGAGCCATCGAGGCTGTAACGGCCGACCCGCAGGTCCGGCGCCTGAGCGACGAGATCCAGCGGGAAGAGGAACGGCTGGGGCTCGAACTGCGCCCCCGCTACCAGGCTCTCCAAGACGCTTACGACCGAGCCGAACAGGGCCTCGACGGCGACATCGACGTCACCGTCCTCACTCGGACGTGTCACGGGAAGCATGGCCGGTGGGGTCGCATCTGCGTACTGCTCACGGGCCACGAGGCGACGGACCCGCATTGGGGGACCACCAAAGACGGCCGGCCCGTTGCCTGGCTAGGAAGCGCCCCCGACGACGACTGAGGGGGAGGTCATGCCGATGGCCCATCACCCGAAAGAGGTGATGGGCCATCGGCATGACCGGGGTCAGTCAGCGCGGGCTTGACTCATCAGGCCTGCGTGCTGATGGTCGTCATCTGTGACTCGGGCAGGCGCCCGAATCGCATGTTCTCCGTCTTCGGGTCGTACTTCCGCACCCGTACATCAAGACCAGTGCGCGGAGCCTCCACGGCGAGCCCGGGGCCGACCACGATCAGCACGTGTGCGGGGCCGGCCATGCCGTCCTGCTGTCCGAACTCGGTGAAGATCAGGTCGCCGGACTGCTCGGAGCCGGCCGGTACGGGGACAGACACGTCGTACATCTGCTGCGAGGTGCGGACCTTGAGCTGCTTGCCCATCTGCCGCCAGGCGTAGACGATCAGCCCGGAGCAGTCGAACGAGTCCGGGCCGGTGGCGCCCCACACATACGGCTTGCCGGTCTGCTGGAGCGCGACCGCCACATAGCCCTTGACGTTCGACGAGGCGGGACTGCTCAACGGGGTGCAGCCGGTAGCGGCGTTGATCTGCTCCACGCCGCCCGACGACATCCCTGCCACCACGCTGACGGCCCGTGCCTCGTGCTTGGCGTACGCCTCGGGGAAGCCACTGTTCTGCACGGCCTGGGCGGCGTCGGTGACCGCCATTTTCTGCCAGCCGGGTACGGCGAGCAGATGCCGGTAGAACTGCGTGGAGGCGTACACCGGGTTCATGATCTGAGCCACAGTGCCCCAGCCCTGCGAAGGACGCTGCTGGAACAGACCGACGCTGTCGCGGTCACCGCCGTCGAGGTTGCGCAGGCTGCTCTCCTGCATCGCGGTCGCGATCGCGATCACCTGACCGCGGACCGGAACACCCATGTTCGCCCCGGTACTCACGATCGTCTCCGAGTTGCGGGTCTGCTCCGCAGTCAGGTTCAGCCCGGACGCGCCCAACTTCATGTCGCTCATCGCGCAGGTGACGTTGTTCATGTCGATATCGCTGGCCGGGCTCATCAGAGTACCGATGAGCGCGAGGGGGACCAGCGCGGCGCCGACCACCGCAGTCCCTATGGCCAGACCAGCCCTGCGGCCCCAGGGCGAACGCACCGCGGCTACCGCGAGAGGCGCGCCCATCACTCCACCGCCTGTGCGCCGGGCCGCAGCTCGTCCACCTGCCAGCCGCCTTTACCGTCGGCGACCAGGACCACGGAGACCATCCCTGCATCGGTCGGCACGGCGACCTCGGTCCGCCCATCGCTCCCGGACCCGGTATCGGTCAGGCGCAGCGTCCCAGAGACCTTCGTCGCGTCGATGTTGCGGTGGTCGACGCTCAACAATTTCCGCGCCATACGGTCGGTGGCGAACCGGGCCGTTCCGACGTACCAGGCCTTCGGGCCGGTGGGATGGCTCGCCCAGGCGCTGACGAACTCCCTCGCCAGATCCAGGGCCGAGGCGAGATCCGACTGAGCGACCGAGGGCGCGACGCTCGGGGAAGGGGAGGCGCTCGGGGCAGGGGAGTAGGCGGGCGCGGGCGCGGGGCCCGCGTCCGGCTCCCGCTCCTGGGCGGATCCGCTGCCCAGGAACGTGCTGAGCGCCACCACGATGACGGCGAGAACGGCGATGGTGCCCAGGAACCGCCGCATGTTCTCCAGCGGCCACCGCCACAGCTGACTCGGCGTGAGGTTCATCGCTGCTCACCGCCCCGGTCATCCTGAACGCCGTAGCTCTCGGAGGACGGATCGAAGATCACATACACGGAATTGCCGTCCGGCTCGATGGTCGGCTGGACCACCCTGGGGCCGTCATCCTCCGGCTGGACGTAAGGAAGGTCGCCCTCCGTGGGTGTCGGCGTCTGGGCACCGTCGCCAGCGGGCAGTTCCGGGTACTTCGTCGTGGTGGGCAGGGCGGGGCGGCGCGGTGAGGGAACCTCGGTGCCAGCAGCAGCGGCCGGCACCGCCGTGGTGGAGTCGCGGACTGCGGGGTCGAGGTCTTCCACTCCCCAGTTGTCCGGGTCGGAGCCGGCCCGGGTGGGGGACTGCTCCGCAGCCGTCCAGCCCGCGGAGCCCGGCCAGGTGTCCCACTGAAAGGCGTTGGACTCGGGCTCGTCGTACGCCGAGTGCAAAGGCTCCTGCACATCCCCGCTCGTGGCCGTGCCGCCTGCGGGTGAGCTGGGGCCGGAGGGCGGCTGGTTGTCCCACAGGTCCGGATTCTGGTGGTCGTCCCACCAGGTGCCGGGGTCGTCCACACCACCGTTCCAGGGGCCGGGTGCTCCTCCGGGGCCGGGCCGGTCGGCCAGCGTGCCGTCGGGCGCGTCCCGTTCGTCATGCTCGGTGGCGATGACGTCCTCGGCCGCGGTGCCCCTGCCCTGTTGTCCCCTGCCCTGTCCGCCCAGGTAGCGGCGCATGGCGGAGTGGCCCACGTACGCCTTCGCGGCTGTCTTGGCGACCTTGGCGGGGGCACCCATCGGAGCGCCCCCGTCCTGCATCCAGTTGCGGGTGGGGGAGACCATGCCGGACATCCGTGTGTACGGTTTCGCGATCTTCCACAGGACCAGGCTGATGATCAGCATGAGCACGATCTTCAGCCACTCGGCCATACCGTTGTCGGCCGCCAGGATCTCTCGTACGCACAGCACGTCGATGGCGCCGGCCGTCGCGAAGAGCGGCACGTTGATGCAGGCGGCGGCCACTGCGTTGAGACCGGTTTTCACGACGCCCTGAAACCGTCGGTGCAGTCCGATGACCGCGAGCGCGGGAAACAGGATCGCGACGAACCTGATGACGATCCGGCCGCCGATGATGACGAGGTCCGAGGCGAGGCTGAACATGTTGCTGGCGAAGGAAGCGAAGTTGGATGTGAACGCGGAGCTGATCCGCCCATCCGCTTTGCCGGTCAGGTGCTGGTACGCGGTCGGGTCCTCCTTGCTGATGGTCTCGGCAAGCTCTTTGAACCTCTCCTTCTTCGCCTTGATCACCTTCGCCCTGTCGCTGGAACTCAGTGCGTTCTCGGACCAGGTCAGGGCCTGCGCGTCGAAGAGCTGGAATCCGTACTTCCGGGCGACGTCGCTGGTGGAACTGCCGAGGGCACCCCGCAGCCAGTGCTCATACAGCACGCTGTGAACCAGCATGTTGCCGTGTGCCGTGGACGCGTCGGGCCGTTCGGGCTCGGTCTTGCCGGGAGGGCTGACGGGCCCTTTCGGGTCGTCGGGGTCGTAGGCCGGTGTGGCGCGGGCAGTGCCGCCGCTGTAAGCGGACTGGCTGGCCGTAGTGCCGAGGTCGACGCCGGCGAATGCCTGGTCGACGGTGGAGACGACGCTGTTCATCGTCTCGTCGGCGAACTTGCTCGCTTCCACCGGGTAGCTGGCCACGCCGGTGGCGAGCGTCATCACGATCAGGGCCCATACCGCCTGCTGCATGATGTCGGAGACGTTGCGTCGTTTGGCCTGGAAGATGACGACGATGCCCAGGATCAGCAGCGAGGTGCCGATCCAGGGGGAGTAGACGGCGTCCCGTACGGCCCGGGTGGCGTTCTCGACCACCGGGTCGAGGCTGTCGAGGAAGCCTGCGCCCATGGCCTCCTGCCGCAGGACGACGGTCAGCGCGGTCCATGCCTTGGACCAGGTGAAGATCCAGTTGCTGACGGTGTTCCCGGTGGCGGCGGCCGGATCGCGCAGCGATCCGCCGCACCCGAGGTCGTAGGTGTTCCAGTGCAGACCCGCGTATCCGTACTGCTCGAAGATGTACGCGTCGGCGTTCTGGGCCAGAGCGTTCCGTGCCAGCGGGGGTGTTCCAGGGCCTGCGTCGATCCAGCCGAGGAGTCCGTCACCGGGTGTCTCCAGGTCCGGCGCCGCTTTGCAGTCGCCGGTGATGCTGTCCAGCGGACCGCTGCTGTCGCCGTTGTTCAGGCTGGTGCAGTGGTCGTAGGTCGGCGTGTCCTTCAGGATCTCGCAGGGGTCCTTCCCCTCGGTCTTCTCCTTGTCCCGCCCGCTGACGCAGTACTGGTGGGACAGAGACCCCGGATCGAGCTTCTCGCAGAGGTCTTTGTCCTCCGGCTTGTCTGCGGGCTTCTCGTCCTTGTCATCCTTCTCGCCGGCCGTGCAGTAGTCGTAGGCGGGCGTCCCCTTCAGCGGCGCACACGGGTCTTCGGCCGGCGCGGCGGGAGCGGTCACGGAGAGCGCGGTGGCGGGCACCGCCTGGGCGATGCTCACCACCGGCACCAGGAGCATGAGCATCATGCCCACGAGAGGGGCGAAGCGTCCGGCCCAGCGCAGCCGTACGCGCTGCATGAGGCTGGTCATACCCGCGCCTCCTTGGTGAGGTCCAGCGACGACCACGGGTTCTGCCGGGTGGCCGCGCTGTGAGGGTCGGCCGTCGAGTTCAGCGCGTTCAGCAGCGCGGGACGGTGCCGCAGAGGCACGGTGATCCGCTCGATGCCGCCCGCACCGTCGGAGAAAATGAACTCGCGGTCGCCACGGCGCTGTTCGGCACCGTGGGCCAGGGACGAGAGCCCTTCGAGCATCTGCTCATAGCCGTTGCCCGGCTCGATCTTCAGCAGCTCCAGGGCCGCGCGCTGAGCCGCGCGGCCCGTCGTCCGGCCGACGAAGACGGAGTCGATCCAGTTCTCCAACCCCGCCTTGATGACGTCCTGCCCGTCCTGCGTGGACAACAGGAACCGCGCGTTGTGCTTCCGGCTGTCACGCCCGGACTTGCGCAGCAGCTCACGGCCCGACGAGACACGCTGCATCACGTGCCCCTCGTCCAGCCACAGCCCCTTGCGCTCGTTGAGGTCACGGGCGTACATGCTGCGCTGCGCGTACCAGCCGGCCAGGTAGAGCAGCGGCATGGCGTAGCGCTCCTCCACCGACCATTCCTGACGAGGTGTGTCGGTGTTGGGCAGTGTGAGGCCGCGCAGGTTGAGGACCACCAGGCGCCAGTGACGGGTCTGGTAGCCGTCGTCCCCGCCGTCCGTGCTGGGGAAGATCAGCTGTCCCTGCGGCAGCTCGGCCACGCCCTCTAGGAGGTCCGCGATGTCGCGGGCGTGCTCGGAGTGGCTCCCGTCCAGGGTCCGCAGTGCCCGGATCACCTCCCGGGGCGACCCGTGCACCGTGGTGTCCGCCTGCCCGGCGGCCTTGAGCATCACCAGGTTCGTCTCGGCGGTCTTGGCGATCTCGGGAGGCAGCATGCCCATCAGCACGTCGGTGGCCAGCGTGCGCCGGTGGCCGGCCGCCTGCTGCATCGCCTGCTGGTAGGCGATCTCAGCCGCCTTCCGCGGGTCCTCCTCCCCCTGGAAGAGGCCCAGGCCCGGGTGATAGTGGTCGGGGTCGGGGTCCGGAACGATCCGGTAGGGATTGAGGGTGCCCGGCTCGGCCGCCATCAGGTCGATCGCCTTGCTGTAGGGCCGCAGCTCGGGCAGTTCGCACATGCGGCGCACCGGGCCGGAGGGGTCCAGGACAACCCAGGGCACACCCATCTGCGCGGTGTGCCAGACGGTGGCGCCGCCCAGCGCAGTTTTTCCGGATCCGAGGGTCCCGGTGATCACGCTCAGGCCGGACGACTCGCGCGTCTCCATGGAGTGCCAGGGGTGCCACATCACGGGCCTGCGGGCAGTCCCGGAGGTGTAGGCCAGGTTGAAGCCTTTGCGGTCACCGACGGCCGCGGAGACGGCGGGGAGGCTGCCGCCCAGGGTGAGCACGGGCATCCGCCGTACGTAGCTCGGTGACGACAGCGGCTCACCGGGGATGAACTCGCGGGCCAGCGCGTACTGCCCCTTGGGGTGCTCGACGCGGACGGCAGTGCCGTACTTCTCCTTGACCTTGGTGATCCGCTCGTGCAGCAGCTCCTCCGTGGGCGCGGAGATCGCGATCCGGTACCAGCCCCGGGTCCGTGTGCTCAGGCCGTTCGACCCTGAGCGGATGTCGTCCTCGATGTGCTTTCCGGCCTCCGCCTGCCGGGCGAGGGAGAGCGGTACCTCGACCTGGTGCTCACGGTGGTGCCTGACCTGGTGCCGGACGGCATCGAGCTGGGAGAGGATTTCGTTGCTCGCGTCGGTGCTCTCCCGGATATCGATCGTGGCGGACAGCTCGTACCCGAAAGGCAGTTGATCCAGGCGTTGCAACCAGGGGCCGGTCTGCTCGGGGATAGCGGGCAGCTCCATACGGCCCAGCGTCAGCACGGCCACGTACCGGCTGACGCGCTGCCCGGCGCGGTTGCCCGAGACGACGATGTGCGGCGTGTAAGGGCTCGGTGACGTCCACTCGATGCCATCGGTCCACTCGGCCAGGTCGGAGGCGTTCCACACGTCGACGGGCTGGGGCCGGACCGAGAGGGGAGGGGGCAGGCACAGACCGAGCGAGCGCGTCATGAGCCAGTCCATGTCAGCGGACAGCGCGGGCGCGGCATCCATGCCGGGGCCCGCCATGATCCGGTCAACCCCGACGATGTCCCGCTGAAGGCCCTTGATCTGGTTGTCGATCGACGTACGCAGGAACTTCTGGGCCGTGCGGCCCAGGGTGGTGATCCGACCGACACTCACCCCGTAATAGACGATCTTGTCGTCGAGGGGGAGACGGGCCACCTTGGTCTGCTCCTCGGCCAGGTACTTCTCCCAGCCGGGCAGGGGGTTGATCACCGAGCGGTGCAGCTCGGCGGCCCACCGGGCCACCGGATACGGCCGGTGCGTGACGCGGATGTTCAGGCGCCTGCCGGTCAGCTCGGCCAGGCGCTGCGCGTGGGAGACGATCAGGGCGTTGGAGTCCGCGTGAGTGCGGAAGCTCCATCGCATGGGGGCCGCTACGTACCAGGCGGTGACCTGCCCCGTGCGGGTGATCGTCAGGTTGCCGATCACGTCCGTCAGCTGGAGCCCGGACCGCTCGTTGCGAGGTTCAGCAGGGGCGGCGGCTGTGGTGAACAGCCCGCGGCGCTTGGGTGCGTTGGTGTGTTTCAAGGTGAGTTCCTTCGTGTTGGGCAGAAGGTGTGCGGGGCAGGTCCGCGGTCAGAGCTGGTGACGCCGTTGGATGCCGGAGACCGACATCTCTGTGGTGACGGCGGTGCTCTTGTGTGACCGTGGTGCGCGGACCTCGTTGATGACCGTCTTGAGCAGGGCCTTGACCGAGTGCTCGTGAGTCACGTGCGGCATGATCTTCCGGGTCAGGAAGATGACGGCGAGCATGCCGTAGGCGATCCCCCAGAGGCCGATTACGCCCAGCTTGTTCTCGATGATCAGCATGATCACCGTCAGGGCGCTGGCGACGCCGTACGCCTGGTAGCGGGCGCGCCAGGGGAAGGACGTCCCCCGGGGACCGAGGAAGATGTTGTCGACCTGGTACACGTCATCGTCGGTGTGCATCGCGGCCATCGCTACGCCTTCCCGTTGATGCCGATCAGGCCGATCAGGAAGGTGCCGACCTCCATAGGCGTGCCGCCGGTGCTCATGCCGACGATGGCGAGCCCGAAGAGGGAGATTCCGCCCATGGTGAGGGCGCTCGCCATGTCCTTCTTGCGGCTGCTGAAGACGATCAGGATGCCGACCACCAGAATGCCGATGTTCAGCGCGTTGTCCTGGAGCCAGGTGTTGAGCCCGGTGGTGTTCGCGTCGACGGCGACCGTGGTGGCCGCGTTCGCGGTGCCGGCCTGGGACCCGAGGACCAGGGCCCCGGTCAGGGCGGCGGTCGCCGCAGCCCTGACGGGGAGTCGGCGCCGCTTCGTCGTTGAGTGCGTGCTCATTGGGCAGTTACCTCCGCTTTTGTGGTGATGTCCAGTCAAGTCGCATGTGACTAGCGGGACATGGTCAGTTACACGATAGGCCGTTCGGCCCCCGATGTGCACGCGAAATGGGGCTGTCTTCAACGCATCTCTCCAGGTGGGGACCTGAGCCCTACTCTGTTACATGTAACTCCATGGGGGGAGCTACGGATACGGCTCCATGAGGGGAGTCACGGGTGCGGGGAGAGAGCAGGTCATGGGATGTGGATTGCCGTTGGTAAGGGCAAGGGAGGCGCCGGGTGCACCACTGCGGTGCTGGAACTCGCGTACGCGGCAGCACGGCGGCGTCGAGGCCGCCGGCCGCGCCGGGTCGGCGTCATCGACCTCGACCCGCAGGGCAACGCGACGGACGTCCTGGAACCGGAGAGCCGGAGCCTGGGCATCAAGGACGTCCTGAACCCGCACAGCCCCCTGAGCCTGCGCGACGTCCTGGTCCCGGCCTCGTGGGAGCGAATCCTCGTTGCACCGGCGGACCGATTCCTCGCTAACCGCGAGGTCGACATCACCGCACGCGGAATCACGGCGCTGCGCCGGGCACGTCTCTCAGGAGAAATTGACGACCTGGTGGACGACGTCATAATCGATCTCCCGAGAGACGTCGGAAAACTGGCGGCGACCGGACTGCTCGGTGCCGAGACCCTATTTATCGCCGCGCAGGCGACTATGTGGGGAGCCCAGGGCGCGGAAGAGATGAGATACACCGCGGAAAGAATCTCCGCCAAAGGGAATCCCGATCTGAGAATCGCCGGTTTCATTATCTCAGCATATGACGACGCACGAGATTCCAAAAGAGTCCTGAATGAAATGAAAGAAAATTTCGGAGAGAAAGTCATTCTCCCTCCGATTCCGCGAAGAGTTCGCGTGAGAGAAGCAATCGAAAGTTACCACACGCCATGCAGAGAATACGGCGGCGAGGATTTGGTGGAGGTTTCCGATATTTATCAGTCCGTGTACGACCGGAGTCAAGAGGCGAGGGAAAACCTGAAATGACAAACCGGCGCAGGAATAAGCAGCGGAAGGCGCCTGCCGTAATCCGCCGACGAGTGGAGCCGGACCCGGTCGACGTCGTGCTCGACCCTGTCGCGACACCGGAGGCGACGCCGCGTCACGACGCGACGGCCCCCCGCGACACGACACCGACGGCTGACGCGTCACTCCCGGAGGGCGACACCGACAGCGCCGACGACGGTCCGGCCCGTCGCGACACAGCGACACGTGACGCCGACAGAGCGGCGAGCGACAGCGACAGCACGACACGTGACAGCAGCGACAAGGCGACAGAGCGACAGGACGACAGGGCGACCCGCGTCACTCCCGGCTCCGGTGACGCGACACCCGGGCGCGACACCCGGGCCGACGACACGGAAGAGAGCAGGGGCGACATGGCGCCGACAGCGACAGCAGGGGCTGGCGCGACAGCAGCGTCGGCAGCGTCGGCAGCGTCGGCGGGTGAGGAAGGGAATGGAGCGAAGCCAGGGGAGGTGATCAAGGAAGCGGTGAAGTCGACGTCCTTCTCGCTGCCCCCCAGCCTCATCGCCCGGCTGCGCTCGGCCCAGTGGCACACACAGGTCCAGCCAGACGGCTACTACAACATCTCGGAACTCGTCCGACACGTGATCAACAACGAGGTCACGCGACTGGAGAGGGCCTACAACGGCGGCCAGCCGTTCCCCGCGGTCGGCCGGCTCAGCACGGGCCCCAGTCCCCGCGGGGCCGTACGCGGTGCTGAGATCCGTGCCCTCAACCGGCAGCGCAAGACCGCCGCCCGATCCATCCAGGAGCAGGAGGAGGCCGGGGGGGAGTAAACGGAAAAACCCGCCACGGAGGGCGGGCGGTGGGGAGAAGCTGAGTCCTCAGATCCTCCTTTGTGCGGTTCAGTTCTCAGCTTAGCACCACTGTCAAGCCCGTAGGAGAGGGTGGCAGCCCGCCACCCGACCCCAGCCCCAGAAAGGAGACCCCATGGCCCAGCCCAGCACCACCGCCGACACCGAGCGCTCCCCACTGAGCGCCGCGATCACGTACGGCGTGGGAATCGCCATGATCACCATCGCAGCGTCCCGCCTGCTCGACATCCCCCAGCTCCTCCCGTACGGTCTCGGCGCCGCAGTCCTCACGGCTCTCCTGGTCGCGGTTCTCGGCTCCCTCGTCCGCCGGCGAACCCGACCGGTGCGCGATCTGTACGCTGCGCTCGCTCCCGTCTTCGGACCGGATTTCACCCGCGAGCACATCAAGGCGGACAGGCGCCGGCACGGCATCCCCACCCGGGTAAGACTCACCTACCCGACGACATACGACGAGAGCGACGAGAAGGGCCGCGCCCGTGTCCGCGACATCATCGCCAAGCGACTGGGCGGCAGCGTCGAAGCGACATGGCAGCCACCGCGACGTCGCCTTGTCGCCCGGGTCGAGCTGACGCCTGACGCGACAGACATTGTCGACAGCGACGCGCCCGTCGTCGCCGACAACGCCGACGACACCCCGGAGCGCGCCAGGCTCCGCGGCCGCACGACAGATGTCGTCCAGTCGATCATGGGCCCGACAGCCCGCGTCGCCGACGTCGCCTTCGACGGCGACAGGCCCAACATGATCGAGGTCCGGTACCTGACGACCAGCCGCGACCTGTCGCAGAACTTCCGGCAGCGCGTCATCATGCAACTCGACACGAAGCTGCCGGGTGAATGGCGCGACACGTGGGACATGGAGAACGACACGGTACGTTTCGAACTCCGTCCGCCATTCCCCACGAATGTCCGCTACCCCATTCTGCACAAACACCAGGGGTACGAGCTTCCCTATTCGGTAACAGAGAACCACTGCATCGAGTCGTGGAAGCTAGGCAGCAAGGATCCCCACTGTCTCGTCGTCGGTCCCACCGGCAGTGGGAAGACGGTGTTCATCCGGAATCTCGTGGTGGGCGCCCGGATGTTCGGGATCCCCGTAGTCCTCTGCGATCCGAAGATGACCGAGTACCTCGACTTCGTCGGTCTGCCCGGTGTACGGGTGATCACTGACCCCGAAGAGATCGCGGCCGCCATCACGCACACGCATGACGAAATGATGCGCCGCTACAACGAAATCAAGGATCGGAAAATCAAGAAGGGAAAGCACAGTAAAATCCTGTTCGTCCTGGATGAATTCTTCGTATTCCGGGAGGCGATTCAGGAGGCATGGGATGAAAAGAGGGCCGTCAATAAGAAACTCAAGCGGATCCCTCCCTGCTTCTCGCACTGGCGCAAGATGATCGTGCTGGCCCGCACAGCCGGCATCCATCTCGTCGTGGGGATCCAGCGTCCCGACGCCGAATTCCTCAGCGGGCTGGCCCGCGACTCCCTCCGCAAGCGCATCAGCCTGGACCGTACGACCGCGGAGGCGGCACGCATGATGTGGGGAGACAGCCGCGTCGGAGCAGACCTCCCCAGCGTCCAGGGCCGCGCCATCGCCTCCACGGACCGAGGACCCGAGCAGGTCCAGGTCCTCCGCCTCCTCACCCCGGAGGACGATGACGCCTACGACTCCGACGACGCAAACGTATGGGACCACCTCGTACGGCAGATGAACCCAGCTGGCCGGCTCGGTCCCGCACGAGGCGAACCCGAGCTGGCCTATCTCGGAGCCCTGGGCGAGTGGACGATCCCGCAGAGCAGCTCGGGCGTGGCGCTCCCTGCCGCACCCGCCCCGGTGGCCGTCGCGGCGTACGAGCAGAGCGAAGACGAGAACCCGCACGAGGAGAGTGCGGACCCCGATGACGACTGCCAGCCGGTGGGCGTCTACGAGCTGGACGTCGAAGACGAGATCCAGCTACCCGACGAAGACGACTTCGTGGAGATTGCCGATCTCCACTTCGGAGAGACCGACGATGAAGAGTGGGTCGAGATCGAGTATCGGTATTCCGACGGTGGTACCGGAGTCCATCGCCTGACCGTCGAGGACGTCGTCAACCGCCGCGTCACCCAGTAACCCGAGGAGGGCCGGACAGAGTCCGGCCCTCCTGTCTTGCGTTCGGGGCGCAGGGGAAACGGGGTCGTGGTTTGCTCATGCCGACGGCGGTCGGAGCCAGCTCCAATGGCTCCGACCGCCGCGGCGTTGGGGCGCTAGGTCACGACTGTCCGTCGTTGGTGCGCATCTTGTTCACGGCCTGTCGGGACATCCGGGCGCGGCTGGCGATGGCGGAGTCGTCGCGGCCCCAGCCGATCGCTCGGCGGACGAGCAGGGATCGCTCTGCGCGCAGCGTCTCCAGCCGGGCGACCTCGGCCCCGACGACGGCGAGACGGTCCCAGTCCTGCTCGCGCAGGTTCGCTCGGTGGCTGTGAGCGGCTTCCTTCGCGCCGAGGAGGCGTAGTCCCTGTTGGGCGGCGAGGAGGTCTTGGCGTTCGGCCCAGGTGTCCAGAGCCGTGTCGGGGCAGTCCGAGGTGATGCCGCTGCCGGCCAGACTGCCGTGCTCGGCGTTCCAGTCACTGAAGTCGCGCGGCGGCCGGGGGTCTCCCTCCAGCCGTGCGGTTCGGTACCAGGAGCGCACGCCCAGCACGCCCAGGCTCACGCCGCTGCCGTCGCTGTGCGGGGCGCCGAAGACCTTCTTGATCTCGGGGTGCCAGTGTTCGTTGTTGCCGAGAAACCGGGTCTGGTACTCACAGGCTTCGGCCAGCTTGTCGCTGGTCAGCCGGAGCAGATCGGGGCGGTAGACCGCGGGGAAGCGCTGGACGATGGCCGCGTAGTCGACCAGCTCGCTGTCGACGTCGAGGGGAGCGGCCTCCCGGTAGCGCGAGGTCAGGCGGCAGATGTTGCGGGCCGTGTGGGCGGCGGCGGCCGACCAGTCCAGCTCGCCACCGGCCTCGAAGAAGCTGTCGAGCAGCTCTTGTGCGGTCGGCGCCACCAGTTCCAGCAGGGCATTGGCGGCCTCGACGTCGAGGTACGGATGGCCCGTGAAGCCCGAGTCGATGACCCAGCAGAGCAGCTCGGGCACCGGCTCGAACCACGTGTGCGGACCGCCCCCACCGGTGAACAGCGTGCCGGGGTGCCAGCGCTTCCAGGTCTCGCGCGGGACGTCGTTGATGGCTGTCCAACTCGGGTCCCAGCGTTCAAGGTGCTCGGTGCCCTCGTGGAAGCTCAGCACGCCGGTGGTGGTGTCCAGCAGGACGTGCTGGTAGGCACCCGGTGTGCGGCCGGGCTCGATGTGCTCCGTTGAGATCACCGCGGTCACGGGTGTGACGGTGATCTGCGGCGCCTGGTAGGTGGCCACCTTGATCTGCGGCACGGGGGCGTCTCCGGTCTTCATACAAGGCTCCTTGGGGAGTTGGGACTTTGACTGTCAACTAGTTGACGTTAAGTCAGAGAGTATGTCAATTAGTTGACGTCGTTTGAGTGGTGCATCCCGCTGGACGAGGTGACCGCGCGCCGATGCCGGTCGTTACGCCTGGCATGGACCTCACCCCTGATCGTCTTCCTGTCCCCGCCCGAGTCGGTCCGCAGCAGCACCGGCGCCGTCTGGGCCTTGGTCCCCTTCCCTCGTCGGAGTTGAAGGTGCGTGGGCAGGGCGGTCGTACGGCGGCGGAGCGTGCGAATCGGCAGGCCGCGCCGGCTCGTACTCCTGGCGGGCGGAGCGGTGCTGAGCCGGGTCGTCGCGCTCTGGGCACGGGCCACGGTGACGAGCGGTGAGTGAGCGGCGGCGCGGGTCGGCCGCGCTCCTGGGATTCGTCGGGACACTGCTGGCGGTGAGCGGATGCGTCTCCGTGGCGCCGAAGGAGATGCCCCTGGTGCCCAGCCTCTCGCCGGCAGGAGGGGCAGCGCTCTCTCCTATCGCTCCCAGGCCTGAGCAGGCACCGGCGCGCGAAGAACTCGCGAGGATGGAGGAGCCGGCGCCCGGCGTCCGCGTGGGGGCGAGAAGTTCGCGGCCGGTTGCGGCCCAGACGCCTCGTGCCGTACGGGAGCGGCCGACCGGCCCGGCGCCGGCCGCGGCCCCTGCCCGCCCGGCGGCGGAACCGGCGAAACCGCGGATGCGGGTACGGCCCCCCAGGGCGAGGGTTCCCACGACTGCTGTCCGGCCCACGTACGACATGCGCAGTCTGTGCGACGCGGCTGACGGGGTCGCACCGGCCGGGGTCGGGGCATTGTGCCGCGGCACCTACGGCCGGTGAGAGCACTGGCCCGGACACTGTGGTGAGCAGCGCCGGGCCAGTGTGAAGGCGTCTGATCCGCTGGGGCCGCGTTGTTGGGCAGGGCGACGGACCGGACACCTGGCTGATGGGAGCGGATCAGGTCATGAGGTTGCCGCCCCAGACCCAACCGGTCGTGTACCGGCCGCCGTTGGTGTCGAGGCTCGCTTTGCCGTAGTACCAGCGGTTGCCCGCCTTGCTCGTCGCGCTGCAATAGACGCGCAGCAGACCGAGAGGGGCGAGCCGCGCTTTCGCGCTGTACTGGCTGCCGGGCCCGGTGCGTACGGGGACGGAGCTGTCGCGGCTGTCGTTCTGCCGCCAGTGGTCTTTGTCGTTGCGCGTGCAGGCCGATGAGTCCAGCGTGTAGTCGGCTCGGGCCTCGGGGACGGTGGCGGGCACGAGGAGAGCGGCGGCGGCCACGAAGAGGATCAGAGTTCGTTTCATGCGTGGTCCAACTGGTCGGTATGCGGGCACGGTTACGGGTCCGCGGTGTGCTGAGAGCGCGGGCACGGGGCGCGAGGTCATGCCGATGCGGTCCAGTCCGTGAGCGAGGTCATGTGGTGGGCCGGTGTGAGGCGCGCCGCGTGCTGCGGCTCGAAGACCTGCGCGAGGACGGAGAAGATGATGGCCACCGCGACGGCGCCGGGATCCGGTACGCCGCGTGCGTGCTCTCCCACGTAGCTGGAGCGTCCGGCGCGCCCGAGCATGTCGGCGGTCGCGCGGGCGCCGTCGAAGGCGGCGGCCGCCGCTTCGGTGAGAGCGTCCGCGCGGCCGGCGGATGCCCTCAGGGCTGTGCTGGCAGGGGTGAGGGCATCCACGAGGGTGCGGTCCTTCGGGCGGGCGCCGCCGACGCGGCGGATCGTGTCGAGGGCGGCTGCGGTCGCGTGAGCGAGGTTCTCGGTGTCGAGGTCCGCTGCGTCGGTCACGGGCGCGAGGTGCTCGAAGAGCAGACCGAAGAGGGGGCCACTCGTGCCGCCCACGGTGTCGAGGAACGTCGTGGCGAGGGCGTGCATGCCCGCGCTGCCGTCCTGTGTGGAGAGGGCGAGGGCGCGGCGGACGCCGCCGGTGAAGGAGTCACCGAAGTCGCCGTCGCCGCTGCGCTCGTCGAGCAGCGTGAGATCAGCGTGTACGCGGTCGCAGGTGACGCTCAGCAGGTCCAGGACCACCCGCGGCCCCCTCGTCGGCGGCGCCGGGGTCACGGGGGTGAGGGTGCTCGTCACCGGCAGGACGTCGATGGTGGATGCGGTGGTCGAGCTGGCCATGCGCAGAGGGGTCTGGGTGGCGTTCTGCCACAGGTCGAGCCAGCCGGCTTCCAGGCTGGTGAGGGTCAGGGAGAAGCCCGCCATGTCGAGGGCGGCGGTGTAGGTGCCCGTGGTGAGCGCGGCGACGCGCACACCACGCTCGGCCAGGTATCCGTGGGCGATCGTGGTGATGATGTGCAGTTCCAGACTCGACGTGCCGCCGAGCCCGTTGACCACCAGGAGCATGCCGTCGACCGGATCCGACGGCACGGCGTCCAGCAGTCCGGTGAGCATGCGGCGCACCAGGAGCTGGAGCGGCATGTCAGCGTCGACGGTCGTGGCCGCGCGTTCGCCGTGGATCCCTACACCGAACTCCAGCCGGTCCGTGTCATAGACGGGCCGGCGGGTGACGGGGGAGGTCTGCGCGCGGGCGGCCACCGAGAGGCTGCGCGTCCGCGAACTGATCCGTGCTCCGAGATCGGTGAGCGAGTCGAGGTCGGCGCCCCGGTCGGCCGCCGCGCCGAGCAGCTGCTCCACGACGACAACACCGGCGGTGCCCCGGGCGCCCGTACCGGACGAGGATGTCGCGAGGTCGTCGTCCACGAGAACGCGAGCGCAGCGGATCCCCTCCTGGTTGAGGCGTTCGGCGGCGATGCCGAAGTTGATCCGGTCACCGGTGTAGTTCTTGACGATGTGGAGGACGCCGCCCCTGCCCGCAGCCGTACGGCTGGCCGCGATGATCTGCCGGTGGTGTGGCGAGGCGAAGATATGGCCTGGAGCGACCGCGTCCAGCCCGCCGGGTCCCAGGAGGCCGATGTGCAGCGGCTCGTGCCCGGAACCGCCCCCAGAGACGAGACCCACTTGTCGGCCGACGTTGCGGGTGCGGGACCACAGGTACAGCGGTTCGTCCACCAGACCGATGTGGGGATGGGTGAGGACCAGGCCGCGGGAGGCGGCGAGTACGGCGCCGTCGGCGGGCAGGAAGTAGCTCATCAACAGTGCTCCGGTGTACGGGTGTTGGGTGGGGTACAGCTCCACGCGTCCGGGAGCGGGACTCTGACTCCCGGACGCGTGGTCTCCCGTCGTCCGCCCGGCCTACGGGGGGCGGCCGGCTCGCCTGCGGCGGCGGGAGGATCGTGTCCGCTGTGGTGAGCGGAGCGGGATCAGAGGCGCGGGTCCGAGTGGCCGCAGAGCGCGCGTCCCGCTGTGTCGGTGGCCAGGGTGCTGTGCCCGGTGACGACCAGGCCCAGCTCGACGGCGCGCTGCGCGATGTCGGCTCCGTCGGACTCGGCCACGAGCAGGGCGAGGGCCAGGCCCTCATCCATCCGGTACGGCGGGAAGCTGAGATCGTCGGCGTGCGCGGGTGCCGCGCGTGTGGCCCTCCAGCCCTGAAGTGCGAGCAGGCCGGGGTCGTTTACGGCGATGTGCCAGGTGTCGGTCAGGGTCGCGAGCGGCCGACGGGCACAGGGGGCGTCGGTCATGGACATGAGATCTCCTGCGGGTGTGGGGGGAGGCGGGTGTCAGGCGTCGTCGCACGAGATTTCGTCCTCGTACAGCGTGCTGTCGTCCGTCGCGTTGCTCGCGAGAGTGGAGACCGATCTGACCCGCAGGCCGTACTGGCCAGCGCGCTCCGCGATCTCTACCGGGTCGCTGTCAGCGAGGAGCAGCCGGAAGGCCAACACAGCGTTCATGCGGGTGGCGGGGTTCCACCCGTGCTGCCGCGCCGTGCCCGGATCGCTCTTGGCGAGCTTCTTGCCGCAGCGGATCAGGCAGGCTGCGTTCTCGATCACGAAGTGGTGCGTCTCCGTCACGATGACGAAATTCAGAGGACTGGTCCCCGCAGGGGTGAGGAGGGTGGACTCCGGCGCGCGTCGGGGGAGGGGGATCGTGTGCGGCATGGTGTCTGTCCTGTCGGTCGAGCTGTTCAGGCGGCGCTGAGCGTCGCCCAGTGCCGGGCGGTGTAGGGGCTGGAGACATCAGCGCTCCGCCCGAACTCGTCGGCCAGGGCGGCGACGAGGACCAGGCCTCGACCGTGTTCCTCAGGGTCCGGCGCCGACGTGGTGAGGGAGGGGCCGCCGTCGTCCACGGCTACCTGGAGGCTGCCATCAGCGCGGTGGTCCAGATGGGCGCGGATGGGACCGCAGGCGTGGATGAGCGCGTTGGCGACCAACTCGGAGACGACCATCAGCACGTCGCTGCGCGGGACCGCCGAGTACGCCCAGTCGGTGAGCGCTGAATGAGCCCACTGCCGTGCATGGCCACACGAGCGGGCGCAGCGCGCGAGATCGACGGACGTGTGGCGGGCGGTCACGTGGCTGAGTACGGATGCGCTGGTCATCGGTTCTCCGCGGGGGGTGAGTGCGTGGTCCGTTCCGGACCGGTATGTCGTGCTCGGCCCCAGTCAGAGGGTGGGGAGCGACGAACTCGGACATACTCACTTTGGAGCAGTGAACAGAGATTGCAAGGTGCAGAGTGTGCAGTTTGCTCAACCTGAGCAAACTGCCGGACCCGGGGTTGGGAGGGTTTGGTGGCGAGGCAGAGGTCTGGCCGTACGGTGCAGCACGCCGTACTGGCCGCGCGTCTCCAGACGCTCCGGGAGAGTGCCGGCCTGTCCCAGAAGGAGGCCGCGGAAGCGCTCGGCGCGCATCCGGCGACGGTCCGCCGGATCGAGCTGGCGCAGACGTCGCTCAACGCCGGCCAGGTGCACGTTCTCCTCACCCGTTACGGCGCGGGCCCCGCGGAGATCGATGAGTTCCTGTCGAAGCTGGCGGCGGCTAACCTGCCGGGCTGGTGGCATCCGTGGCGCGACGTCATGGATCCCTGGCAGCTCGATCTGATGTCGGTGGAGTCCGCGGCGAGAATCATCCGAGTCTGGGACCCGGCCCTGGTGCCCCTGTTGCTGCGGACCCCCGCGTACGCACGCGCAGTCGATGACGTGCTGCGCCCCGAGCTGGCGGCGGCCGACCGGATCCGGCGCGCGGAACTGCTCGCTGAACGCCAGAAGCGGCTGAACGACCAGCAGACCCGGGTCTGGGCCCTGATGCCGGCCGCGGCACTGCATACCTCCGTCGGCAGCCCAAGCGTGATGGCCGAACAGATCGACGCCCTGCGCAGCGCAGCCGAGGACCGGCCAGACATCACCCTTCAGATTCACCGGCTGACCGGCCCACCCCACGCCCTGACCGGCATACCGGCCCTGAGCATGTACCGCGTGGACGTCGGAGAGATCCCCGACCACGTGGTCAAGGAAGGGGGACTGCCCGGAACCGCCGACGTCTGGGACGCTCAGGCCACGATCACCCGCTACAGGCTGCTGCTCGACCTGTCATGCGCTGCCGCCCCCCACCCCAACAAAGCCGTAGAGGAACTGGAGATTCACCGTGACGTATGAAAAGCGGCGTGAGCTCCCGCCGGAGATTGACACCACTGTGGCCCACAGTGCACGGGTCTGGAACTACTGGCTCGGCGGAAAAGACAATTTCCCGGCGGACCAGGCGGCGGGTGACGCCTACCGCTCCAAATACCCGCTGATCAGCCAGTTCGCGCGGGAATCCCGCGACTTCCTGCGGCGCACGGTCACCTATCTGGCCAGGGACGCGGGCATGAGGCAGTTCCTCGACCTGGGCGCGGGGCTGCCGACGGTCAACAACACGCACGAGGTCGCCCAGCGCATCGCGCCCGACTGCCGGATCGTCTACGTCGATCACGACCCGCTCGTCCTGCTCCATGTCCACGCCCTGCTGACCAGCACACCCGAGGGTGCGACCGCTTACGTCCAGGCCGACATGCGCGACACGGACGACGTCCTCGACGGCGCGGCGCAGACGCTGGATCTGTCGCAGCCGGTCGCGCTCGTGATCAGTGACGTCCTCGGGCACATCGTGGACTGGGAGGAGGCTCTGGCCCTGGTGAGGCGGCTCACCGACCGGCTGCCCTCAGGCAGTTACCTCTCCCTGAGCCACTCCACTGCCTCCGACGAGGCACACCGCGCCGTACAGGAGACCTACAACAACAGCGGAGCGATTCCGTACATCTTCCGGGAGCCGTCCGTCACCGTGCAGTTCTTCGACGGGCTGGAGATGGTCGAACCCGGGCTGGTGTCGTGGCCGAACTGGCACCCCGACGCCAACACAGGAAAAACGACGGATCGGGCGGGCTGGGGTGCGGTCGCACGTATCCCCTGACCCTCCCCGACGGAAGCACGGCCAGGACACCCCGTACGTCCCGCCCCTCCCGGCGGGACGTACAACGGTGTGGTCTCCGGATGCGGGCGGCATGACCCGGCCCGAGGCTGGTGCCATGTACAGCAACGCGCTGGTGGTGCGGCGCTTGATGCAGGCGGCTACCCGCTCCGGCGCGCTGCTGATCAAAGAGGCCGCCGCCCTCGTGGACGGCTGGGCCGTACTGGCCGATCCCCTCGCTGGAGCGGTCTACAGCACCCCCGAAACCGCCGCCCCTGACGGCATCCGCGCTGCCGCATACCCTCAAACCCACCCTGATCTCGTAGTCCGGCAGACCGCCGGCGCGGTACTCGTGATCGGGCCCGGCCCGGACACCAGCGCATGCCGGGCCTCCCTCGTCGCCCGAACCACAGCCGGTCTCCTGGAGGTCCGCGCCCGCCGCGCGGAAGAGATGCGCGTCGCGGAGATGCGTCTGCACACCGTGGTGCTGCGCCTCCTCCTGCGTGGCGAGACGAGTCTGGCCGCGGACGTCCTCGGTGACACCGTCACGCACGCCATCGTCTACCGTCTGTCAGGCTGCCCCGACCTGCACGCCGCCCACCAGACACTGTGGCGCGCGGTGCTGCCCACCGCGGCCCGCACCGGCATCCACACCCTCGTCGCGCGCCTGGACGACGAACTGGCCGTGGTCACCCTGCACGGCTCACCCGCCCACGACACCGGGCCCGCCCTGCGGCTCATCGCCCGAGCAGCAGAGCGCCACCGCCTACTCGCCGGTGTCTCCGACCCGATGCCGCTGGACATGCTGACCACCGCATGGGCCGAGGCCGGCCAGGCCCGGAGCGGCGCGACGGCCGGCCACCTCGTCCCCGCGACCGGACTGGGCGAGCGCGCACTGCTGCGGATCATCCCCTCCGACCGGCTCACTGCCTGGGCAGCCGCGGTACTCCAACCCCTGGACACATCCCAGCGCCACGTACTGGAGGCGTGGCTGCGCCAGGGATCCGTCCAGAGCGTCGCCCCCGCGCTCGGCACTTCCCAGGGCACCGTCCGCACCCGGCTGCGCGACATCGCCAAGACACTGGACGTGGACCTGCGACGGCCCACGGTCCAAGCCCAACTGCTCCTCGCGCTGCGGGCGCCCGACGACGGCGCGCCGGACAGAAGGACCATTACGCCCGTGGCGCTTCCCGCCCTGGCCGTGCCCACCGAACTGGTCAGTGAGACGACGGCCCACCAGTGGGCGACCGGCCTGGTGGGCGTACTGGACAAGAGGCTGAGAATCACCCTGCGCTGCTGGCTGGCCCATCGGGGCTGCACCGCACCGGCCGCCGCCGAACTAGGGCTGCACCGGACCACGTTGGGGCTCTGGCTGGAGCAGATCGCCGGGCAACTGGGCGTGGACCTGTCCGTACCGGGCATCCGGGCTGAACTGCATCTCGCGGTGGAGACGGTGGCCGATCCGGCAGACGTGCCGCGCGCGCTGCCGCGTCGAGGGGGCCGTACGTACCCGCAGTAGAACGGCGATGTGGCAGCCGACCCGGAAGGCCTCCGGAGCCACGCACGTCAGCGCATCACGGCAACTGATCATCTGAACGCGTGCGGAAGGAGAGGGAAGCCCGCGAAGCAGCCAAGACGGTGCTGCGGGACAACGGGAAGCGGTCCCGCACTGGCTGGCGCGGGACCGCTTCCCCTAAGGGCTGGGTGATGATGGACTGTGTGGCGGGTCGCCCCCAGGTCGTATGGGGGCGACCCGCCACACAGGGGACCGCGGGCGTACCGTCGAGATCGGTACGCCCCGGGCGCTCACGTCTGGGTGCTCACGGGGGCGGGGTCGGTAGAAGAGCGGCTTCCGGGGACCTCGGCGTTATGTCCCATGGCGCGGAGGCAGTCCAGTACCGCCCGGCAGTCCCCGGCGGCCCGGTGGCCGCCGTCCAGGGGCTGCCAGCGGTTGTTCCCGTGGTACCCCGACCATTCACCCACCCAGTCGCTGTAGGGCACCATCACGTCCTCGACGGTCAGCGAGTCGAGCCAGACGGCCCCCTGCTTCCGGGCGTCCGCCACTGGCCCCGTGACGTCCATCGAGCCATACCAGGCTGCCACCAGTTCCCGGTGCTCTGCCGTCGGCCCGCTGCTCTCCCCTGCGGCGCGGGCAAGGTGGTGCAGGGTCAGTTCGTGGCGCAGCCGGTTCATGTCGTACGCGTCGTTGTAGATCAGACAGCGCCTGCCCTCCAGGAGCCGCACCAGCTGGGGCAGCACGTCCGCGAACGTCGGTGCGCCCGCGACATCGGCGTTCGTGATGCGGTGGATCTTCGACGCCTGCGCAGGGATCGGCTCGCCCGGGTCGATGAGCGTGTCCAGGAGGACATCGCCGGCCGACGAGAGCACTGCGATTTCCACGATCCGTGCCGTGGGATGCAGACCGGTCGTCTCGGTGTCGAGCACGACCACATCCGGGTCGAGCAGCGCAGCGGCGGCCCAGCGCTCGCGCTCCTCGGCCCGCCTCTGCTCGGCCTCCCGCCGCTCAGCGTCCCGCCGTTCGGCGGCCTCCCGCCGCGCCTGCGCCTGGCGCTCGTACTCCGCACGCTCCACGGCCTGGCGCTGCTCCTCGGCCACCGCACACGGCGGGCATCGCCGCGCCCAGTCCGGAGACCGCATCCACCACCCCCGCTCCGCCCCGCCCTGACCCTTCTGGGTGGCACGCGCCGCCTTCTTCGTCACGACCCTGGCCGTACAGCCGTCCCCTGCGCACACCGTGACGTCCTCGACCCACGCGACCGCCTTCGCCCGCAGCGCGGTGAGCTGCTCCCGGCGACACCGCGCGCAGCGGTGATGCGCCGGCGGAAGGGGCCGTTCGGAGACCTCCCGGCAGTCCCAGCACGTCCGGGCCGCCCGGCGCTGCTGCGCCTGGTAGGCCTTGTGCTCGCAGACGGTGCACTGCGTGCCGTGCACGACGTGCTGGCGCACCTGGTTGCACTTCGGGCAGGTCCTGCGCTTGGCCATCTTCGCTTTGGTCGCGGAGGGCAGCGGGCGCATCTTCACCGCCGACTCCGGGTCGTACAGGGCGATGTCGCCGTACTTCCGGCTGCGGCAGTACGCGACGACCGTCTGGCCCTCGGTCAGCTTGAGGCGTGCCTCGCCGAGTTGCGTCTGAGTACGTAGGTGCGCGGGAGCCTGTCCCCAGCGATAGACCGGTACCCCGCCGACTTTGCCCACGGGCTCGTTCATCGCGACATCCGCCGCTGAGCGGTCAGTCATTGGTTTCCCTTCCACTTCTTCTTTCCCCAATCGGATCGAATACGTAATGTCAATATGTAGCGCACTATCCACAGCATTATCAATTCCTTTGAGAGATTCACTCACACGGGTTCGCACGGCTCTTTTTGCTTTTATTTTCTACAAAGGAGGTCCTTTAAAAATCACGACTCGGAAGGCTGAGGTCCGTACCGGTCGAGGGCTTCCCGCACGATACGAGGCGGCGAGTACACGCGATCGACGAGGATCCTGCGCCGCTCCCGTTCGACAGGCCCCAGGCTCGTGCTGTTGCGGACCAGGCCGAGCGCGTCGAGTTCCGCGAGTGGTCCCTCGCTCACACGCCAGGCGGCTGTACGCAGTGCGGTCAGCAAATCGGTGGGCAGCTCGTAGTTCCTCTGTGCCAGGCCCCTTTCGTTGGCTCCGGGCCACCGGCCGGCCAGGGCCAGGCGGGCAGCCTCGTCGGCCGACAGCGCCCGCCACGGCCCCCGCAGATCGGGTTCCGCGAGCCGCCGGGTCAAAGCGCCGGCCACCACCGTGTTCAAGGCGGGCCACCGCTCCGCACGAGCGCGCTGAGCGGCCACACGGGCCTCGGTGCGCGACAGCCCCTCCGCCACCAGTTCCTCCACGTACGCGGCCTCACCCCGGCGGTTCTTCTTGTAGAGGGCCCGCAGCCGCGCCGCATGCTGCGCGCTGATCCACACCGTGTACTTCTCTGATTTCACATCAACCTCATGGTGGCTATTTACGTCTGGAACGCGGTAGGCCCCGGCTTTTCACCGGGGCCTACCGCGAAGTGCTGGCGTATCACGGCTGCTGGATGTCGTCCATCGTGATGATGCCGTCCGCGGTCATCTTCTTGAAGTAGCGCTGCACGCTGCGCGGCCCCACGGGCACCCGCTCATCGTCGGCGACGCGGGGGCCGGACACCTTCTCACCGAGGGCCACAAGTTCCTTCACCACCTCGACCGCCTTCTGATAGTTCGCGGCAGTGCGGTTCGAAAGGTCCTGCTCTTCGCGTGCCTCGCGCTCGATCCTGGTCTCGATGTGGTGGGAGCCCACTGTGGCGTCCAAGGGCGCAGCGGCGGCCTCCGCGACGTCCGGGGAGGCGTAGCGGTGCTGAGCGGGAACCTCGCTGACTGTGGTGGTGCTGGCGTACGGCGCGTCACCCTCGATGGCTGTTGCAGCCGTTGACCCGACCGGCAGCGCGGCGGGCTCCTCTGTCTGCTCCAGTTCACGAGGGGCGGGACCAGGCCCGGGGAGTTCGGGCTGCCAGAACGACTCGTCTGACTGGATCTTTCCGAGAGACGGGGCCTGCTGCCAGGTCTTCACCTCACTAAGGAGGGCCGCCTTCAGCTCTTCATCGTTGGCCACGCCTGCGGCCCGCAGCTGCTTGCGAAGTGCAGTCAGTACCCTGGCACGCCGCCAGGCCCAAGCTCCGTTCATCTCCTCGTACTTGCCTGAGAGCGCCGCCGCCCTCACCAGGGCGCGTTCGCGGGCAAGCTCTTCGGCCGTCACGTCCTGGGACAGGACGCCGATCCGGGACAGCACGCGCGTCTGATAGTGGCGGAAGATCTTGGCCGCTACACCCTGGTTCTGCCCGGCCTTCTCTGTCCGCAGCTCGATGCCCATGACGAAGTGCCACAGCAGCGCAGCCGCGAACGGGCCGAGAAGGACGCGGATCGCGCCCTCCGAGAAGCCTTGGGACAGGGAGATCGCGGGAATCGCCAGCACGCAGGACATCACCCACACCAGGATGCCGGGCGTTCCGGCCGCCTGCTTCTCCTTGTCGAGGACGTTGGCGCGAGCCATCAAGGCCATGGCGAAGAGGATGGTCTCTCCCACGAGGAAGATGCCTGCCCGCTCGACTGGGTTGTCGATGTTGAGGTTTGTGCCTGCGAACCGCCAGGCTGTATCTGCTCCGAGGAGCGTGGCGAGCAGCGCGCCGAGAGTGCCTGTAAGGACAGCAGCGCTCGGGCTCCACTTCACGTAGACGCGGCGGAGCTGGCGGTAGACCAGGTAGCAGAGGCCGGCCAGGGCCATCGCTCCGGCCAGAACCGCGGCGAGCATCACCGCCGCCGCGTCGGGGTGCTCGATCACCCACGACGGGATCTTTCGTACCTGCATCCTCTGCTCCCTCTCGTGCCGCTGTCCGTGACGAGCGCTCAGTACCATACCGCGACAGTTCCGCTAGTCGCATGTAACTTGAACCATCCCGAGAACAGTATGGCCTTTGAGTCATACAGTCAAGGGCAACGCTCACTATCGCTGAAGCTTAGGCGCAGCAATTTATTTCGGGGGTGGCGGCTCCGTCCGACGCCCCGCGCCGGTCCGCTGCGCTCCCCGGCCAGCGCACAACGCTGCGCGTCATGCGCGTCCTGACCGCTGCGCGCCCAGGACAGGAATTCGGATGCATTCTGCGTTTCACTCCGAATAGCGCTGCGCGCTTCCGAATCCCTGGGCCCTTTAGCGCTGCGCGCTTTCGGGCGCGGAGCGACGAACAGAACCGCCACCCCCGAAATAGAGAGACTTGGCCACGCGCGCCTACTTCCCTTAATGACTAAAGAGCGATACTGTTATTCCTGTTGGGAGGGAGTGGCACTCTCCCAACAGGAATACCCCCCAACCAGGAGGAAAAAGTGACTTTCATCGAGAACGCTCAGCAGACCGCAGAATTCATGCTCCCTTACCGTGATCTCCGCGAAGCGCTCGACATCGTCGGCTTGGCTGTGCCGCCGAGGCCGGCACTTCCGGTTCTCGGCGGAGTGATTGTTGAATCAAAGGATTCAATTGTTCAATTCACTGCCTATGACTACGAGACGACGATCTCGGTTGCTCTCCCCGCAGCCACCCGGCCCGCGAAGAATCTGTGGGATCACAGCGAACTGAGCAAACTTCTCTCCGCGAGTGCACAAGGTGAGAAGAAGGCAGTGGTCGACCAAATGACAGTTTCATTTGGAGCTGGCACGCTGACCACCCCGTACATCTCGGCGCCTGTAAGCGCCCGCCCACTGGATGAGTACCCGGAAGTTCTCTCCGCAGCACCTATCGCGGCCACGGTCGATGGACAGGAATTCTTCCGGCAGGTTGCGCGCGTTCTGTCGGCTGCGTGCAACGACGACACGCTGCCCGCCCTCAATGGCCTACAGGTCATGCTGTCCGACGACAAACTGATGCTCGTAGGCACTGATCGGTACCGCCTGGCCTACGCCGAAATTAAGAATGAGTCGACTCCCCCATTCGAAAAGATGGGGGCAATGATTTCGGCTCGCGTTATCGCTGGCCTACTGAAGAGCATGAAGAACTACGAGGGACCGATTCACGTGGGAATCATTCCGTCCAAAGAGGAAAGTATTGGATACGTAACGCTGACAATGGGAGGCGTTGAGGTCACCTCAGGGTATTTTGGAGGGCAGTTGGTTCCATTCACCAAGCTCATTCCCAAGAAGTACAGTGAGGCAGTCAGCATCGATCGAGAGACCCTGGCGCGCGGCGTGAAAAAGGCTGTAGGGGTCATCAAGGCCAAGGGAATGAAAAACTGCCCGTGCGATCTCCAGTGGAGTAGTTCCGGGGTCCTGACAGTTGTTCCTCAGATCTCCATGGAAGACCAGGCGAAGGTGAGGGGAATGGAAGTCCCCTACAGTATCGCCAGCGGCTCAGATCTCTGTGAAATGGGAGCTGCTTTCAATCCGTCTTTCCTCTTGGATGCACTCTCCACCTTCACCACAAAGTACGTTACATTGCATCTGAGCCGACCCGACGACGGGTCTAGGATCGTAAAGCCGAGCTTGATCACCGAGACGCACAATCTCACGGAGAATGACTATCGTCACCTCCTGATGCCGGTAAGGCTCCAAAACTAAGCGCAAAGCGCTTAGAGCGAATAGGTGTGGAGTTTATCTCCGCACCTATTCTTGTTTTTCTATCCGCAAAGCGGATAGAAATGTTTGGGAAATCCCGCTTTAGCGGGATTCTGTTTTTTAGTGTTCTGCGCAACGCGCAGAATTAAAGCC
>NZ_JBHURV010000054.1:0-62025 GCF_042673865.1 Streptomyces sp. NPDC056987 | reverse complement strand
GCCGGATTCCGGCACCCCACGCCCCGCTTTTTGGTCAACCGCCGATCCGCGCCTACAGTTTTACAACCGCCAGGAACACACCGACGGCTATCCCAACCTCGCCGGCGCCACGTGCCTGGTCTGCCGGGCGGGTGGCAACTCGCCTGCGCCGAACACTCCTTTGACCGTCCGCCCTCCGGACCGGCGCCTCTTCCGCCACGCCCCGCGTACGCCGTACCCCGGACACCACCGTGAAGGACACCCTCATGACCTCCCGTTGCCCGCCCCTGCCCGCGCCCGACAGTGGGCGAGCGGGTTACGCGGGTTGAAGGCGCTCGCCGCCGGTATCGGCGTCGTCGTCCTCTCCCCGTTCCTCCTGGGCGGCGCGGCTGTGATGATGGCCGCCTCCAGCGAATCCGCCCAGAGCGCGGGCGCCATCGGCTCGTGCATGCCCGCCCTCGACACCGGGAAAATCACCGGGGAGGTGACCCGGATTCTCGACGGCGCGGATGCTTCCGACGTGCGTATCGAGGGCCTGGCCCTGCCCGACGAGCAGATACCCCACGCTCAGACCATCGTCGCCACCGGCATCGGCCTGCAGGTTCCCCGGCGCGGGCAGATCGTCGCGCTGGCCACCGCCATGCAGGAAAGCCGCCTGCGCAACCTCTCCTACGGCGACCGCGATTCGCTCGGGCTGTTCCAGCAGCGGCCCAGCCAGGGCTGGGGCACCGCCGAGCAGATCCGCGACCCCGTCTATGCCTCGCAGAAGTTCTACAAGGCCCTGCTGGGGGTGAGCGGCTGGCAGCAGATGACGGTCACCCAGGCCGCCCAGGCGGTCCAGCGCTCCGGCTACCCGGACGCCTACGCCCAGTGGGAACCCCTCTCCACCGCCCTGCAGAAAGCCATCGCCGCCACCTTCCCCGGCGCCGGCGACAACACCGCCGGCCAGGACACCGAACCCGACGCCCCCGGATGCAACAGTGCGGACGGCTCGGCCTTCGGGAAGATCCCCGAGGGCGCCGTGCCGAAGGGATACACGATCCCCAAGTCAGCGGATCCGTGGGCTCACAAGGCCATCGAGTGGGCGATGCGGCAGCTCGGGACGATGTATCAGTGGGGCGGCTCCTGCACCGATGCGCACGGCCCGGACCCGATGGGCCGCTGCGACTGCAGCTCTCTGATGCAGCAGGCATACGCCCACGCCGGCGTGACACTCACCCGCACCACATACACACAGGTCAGCGAAGGCAAGGCCGTCTCCACCAACCGGCTCCAGCCCGGCGACCTGATCTTCAGCCGAGGCAGTCTGAGCCGCCCCGAACATGTCGGCCTGTATCTCGGCGAGGGCCTGGCCATCGAGGCGCCGCGCACCGGAAAGCCGGTCCGGATCACCCCGCTCACCGACTGGGACATCCTCACCGTCCGCCGCGTCCTCTGACACCGGCCCACCCTCTGTAGGTTCCGATTCGACTTGTCGCTGTCCGGCCATCCCTGTCGCCGACTTGTCGCCTGCTGGGGCAGAACCGCAGGTCGACCGTCCGAGACATCTGTCAGCGCAGCCCTATCGGGCCCTCCGTCCGAAGAATCCGACAAGTTCACTGGACGATTCCGCCGACAAGTGTCCCGGACAGTCACTCAAAGGCACAGGTCAGACAGAGGGCGGCTGACAAATCGAACCAGAACCTACACCCTCCACTGCTGGCGCACGACGCCCCCACCTCCCCCTCCCGTTTTCCGTTGACCCTCACCCGGCCCGCGTACGCAAGGAGCCTTGTCATCCCCCTGCCTCCCCTCACCAACCATCTCGTCCAACTCGCCTACGACCCAGGGATCACCCCGCAAGGCGGGGGCCTGCCTGGTCTGGCGGTCCTGAAGAACGTCGTCAACTCGATCAACCTCTTCGGCATCGTGGCCGTGGTCGGCGCGCTCGCCGTGTCGCTCGGTGTCTGGGCGTGGGGTCACCATTCCGGTGGCCACCAGGCCGAGGCGAACGGGAAGAAGGGCGCGGTCGTGGCGGCCGGGGCGGCGCTCGGGCTCGGTGCCGCCAACGGCATCGTCGCGTTCTTCTCCGCCCTCGGCTCCCAGGTCCAGTGATGCGCAGCCCCTTCCCCTCCCCCTCGGGCTACGGTCAAGGCTGGTCGGCGAACCGGCGCATCGCGCTGCTCGCGACCGGCCTGGCCTGCCTGCTCGCCATCGCCGGCGCAACCGTGTATTTCACCGGCCGCGGTGAACAACACCGCCCCCCGCCCGCCGCCGCATCCCCATCCGAGGCCGACAGCCCTGCGCCCTCTGACGGTGCGCGGCCGACGGACGGTGCAACGGGCTCGGTGCCGGTGCCGCCGCGGGTCTCCGATCCGGTGGAGTTCGCGAAGGCCGCAGCCCGGATGCTCTGGTCCTACGACACCCGCACCACCCGCCACGAGCAGCAGCTCGCCGGCATGGAGGCGTGGATGACCGAGGAGAGCCGGTACAGCGACTGGTCGTCGGTGTCCGCGCAGATGCCGACGCCTGCATTGTGGGCGCGGATGGCCGACCAGCACCAGCGCGCCACCGCCACGGTGACCGAGGGCCACTATCCTTCCGCGTTCAAACAGGCTCTGGCGGAGGATCCGTCGGCGATCACGCAGGCGTACATCTATGCCGTGACCGTGACCGGCAAGCAGCGGATCGCCTGGTCGAAGGGCGGTCAGGGGGCGGAGGACCGTTCGGTCACGCTCGCCGTGCAGTGCCGCCCCTCGCAGGACTGTTCGCTCGTGTCCATCGCCCCGCGCGTAGCGCCCTGACGGAAGGAGACTCTCGTGGAGTTCTGTGATCTTCCCCTGACGGGCCCGGTCTGCGTGGTCGGAGAGGCCGTCGATTTCGCTTCCGATCCGGGCAAGGCGATCGGTGACTGGATGGCGAAGTCGACCGGTGAACTGGCGGCGGCCTCGGCCGATCTCGCGGCCAAGGCGGTCGACGCCACCACCCGCGTCGACCTCAACGCAGCCTGGTTCCGCGACAACTACGAGACCATCCTCCCGATCGCCCTGATCGTCCTGGTGGCCACGTTCTGCGCCCAGTTGGTGCGGGCCGCGGTCAAGCGGGACGGCCAGGCCCTGGCCCAGGCGTTCACCGGCACCGCCTCCGGTGTGCTCTTCGCGTTCGCCGCCATCGCCGTCACCACCGTCGCCCTCGAAGTGGTCGACGCGCTGTCCGCCGGCCTCCTCGCGTCCGCCAACCTGTCGATCGAGACCGCAGTGCGGCGCATCGTGCGGGTCGGACAGCTCGGCGCGCTCTCGGGCCTGGGCTGGATGGTGATGGTCTTCGCCGCCCTGGGATCGGCCATCGGAGCGCTCCTGTACTGGTGCGTGATGATGGTCCGCAAGGTCGGCATCCTGATCATGGTCACGCTGGCCGCGTTCGCCGGTGCGGGCGGCGGCTGGGAGGCAGGACGACGCTGGCGCAAGGGCTGGATCGTGGCGACCTCCACCCTCGTCGTCTCCAAGCTGTTGATGACGATCATCTTCGTTCTCGGTGTCTCCGCGATGGGCGAGACCGAGTCGAAGGACGGTCTGACCGCGCTCGCCGACGTCCTCGCCGGCATCGTGATCATGATCCTGGTGCTGCTCTGCCCGTACGCCACGTTCAAGTTCGTCCACTGGGCGAGCGAAGGAAGCGACGGCGAATCCCTGCACCGCGCCGGTGGCGCCGGAGCCCAGCTCGCCAAACAGCACGCCGAGCGCGCGGCGAAGAAGGCCGCCGCGATGGCGGCCACCGCCGGAACCGGCGGCGCCGCAGCAGGAGCAGGAGCAGGCTCCAGTGCCGGATCCGTCGGCGGAGCCGCCCCGCAAGGCCCGGACTCACTCCCCGGCAACATCACCTCCGGCCCCACCGGTGCAGGCGAGGGCCAGGAGAGCCCGCAGGGCGGTGGCACCGGTCTGTCGCCCGGCGGCGATGCGGTCAAGTCCGGTCTGGAGAAGGCCGTACAGCCGGCGCCGACCAGCCCGTCCCAGGACACCAGCGGCCAGATCGGTGGCAGCCCGGGACCAGGGGCCTCCTCACCCGGCGCCACGGCCGGCCAGGGCAGCGAACGGGTTTTCACTCCGCCGACGACCAGCCCGCCACCGCAGGGCCCGCCACCGCCCGCGTCCGGTCCGCAGTCCGCCGGGACCGGCCCGGCAGCAGCCGGGCAGCCCCCGTCCGGCCACTGACCAACTGCCCCATTCCCCGGGGGCGGGAGGTGTCCCGCCTCGCCTCCCGCCCCGGTTCCGCCCGCGCATCCAGGACACCCACTGTCTGATCTCTCCGTTGCCCCGCTCACGGTCAAATTCCCGCACCGGTCCCGCCGCGGCATCCTCCTCGGCCTCTCCCTGCCCCAACTCATCCTCACCTCCACCGCGTTGGCGCTGCTGCTGGGGACGTTGCTCTCCGCCGGTCTGCTCGGTGCCATCGCGCTGGCCCCGCTGTGGGCCGCGGTCGGCGCGCTGGTCGTGATCCGGCGTCACGGGCGCTCGCTTGTCGACTGGGCTCCGGTCGTCGCCCGCTACGTGTACCGGCGGCGGACCGGCCAGATTCTCTGGTTCGCCCGACCCGTGACCCGTCCCCGCCACGACGGCATCCTCCACCTGCCCGGCACCGCCGCCTCTCTGAGGGTCGTCACCCCGGGCGACTCCGCCAACCAGGCGGCGGCCGTGCACGATCCGCACCGTCAGACCCTGACGGCCGTTGCCCGTGTCGCCTCACGCGCCTTCGTCCTGCTCGACCCCGCCACGCAGAACCATCACGTGACCGGCTGGGGGCGCGCCCTCGCCGGCACCGCCCGCACCGGGCACGTCGCCGCGGTACAGGTGCTGGAGCGGACCGTTCCCGACGGCGGCGACACCCTGGCCCGCCACTGGGCCCAGCACGGCCACCCCACCACACCGGTCGCCGGACAGATCTACACCGATCTCGTCGCCTCGGCCGGACCCGCCGCGGCCCCACACGAGACCTATCTCGCGATCTCCCTCGACCTCAAAGCCGCCAAGCGGCTCATCAGCCAGGCCGGGAGCGGGCTGCCGGGGGCGTTCACGGTGATGGAACAGACCACCGCGTCGATCGCGCAGGCCGCGCGGGACGCCGGACTGATGGTGAACGGATGGCTGAACGCCCGGGAGATCGCCGCCGTCATCCGCACCGCCTACGACCCCACCGCCCTGCCCGCCCTGCAGCAGTGGTCGGCGACCGGCCGGGCCGAGGCCGACCCGGCCGCCGCGGGCCCCGTCGTTCAGTACGAGGAGTACGACCGGCTCGCCACCGACACCGCCCGCCACACCACCTACTGGGTGGAGAACTGGCCCCGCACCGAAATGGGCGCCGGTTTCCTCCACGGGCTGATGTTCACCCCCGGCGTCCGGCGCACCCTCTCCCTCCTCTACGTGCCGCAGTCCCTGGAGTCCGCGCTGCGCGACGTCCAGCGCCGCAAGGCCGCGATCATCGCTGACGCCAGCGAACGCACCCGTCGCGGGCAGGTCGACAGCGAGGAAGACTCCGTCGAATACGCCGACGTCAAAGCCCGTGAACGCCAGCTCATCGCCGGGCACGCCGACGTCGCCCTGACCGGTCTGGTCACCCTCACCGCCACCACCGACCGCGCCCTGGACGCGGCGTGCGCACAGATCGAGACCGCCGCCGTCACCGCCGGCGTCGACCTGCGCCGCCTCCACTACCAGCAGCCCGACGCCTTCACCCTCGCCGCCCTCCCCCTCGCGCATACCGCTCTGTGAGGAAGCCGCCCCCACTACGGCTCTGGCAGGCAGCGGCAGGAAGGAACACCCCCTTTTGACCACGTCCTCGCGCCCAAGTGCGCACCCCTATCTCCGGGCCGCGAGCGCGGGCATCCGCCACCACACCCGAAGCGTCCGGACCGACACCCCGGTGGTGGACCGCGTCCACCTGAACGTGCTCCACGCCCACCTCACCGCCCTCCACCAACTCCTCGACCAGCTCGCCCAGACCGCGCGACCGCCCCATCCGGGCGCGGGCCGCAACCTCGCCACCGCGCGCACCCGGCTCTGGCAGGCGACCGCCGCCGTCCACGACGCCTTCCACCTCCTGCCCGGCACCGCGCCGGACGCGGACCGCTGCCATCCCGAACGGCTCCCGGAAGGTCCCCCCGTCCTCACGATCTGCCAGCGGCACCTGGCCGCCGGACACATCGCCCGCCGCACCACCACCCCCACCGACCTCAACCGCCCCCACACCACCGCGTGCGTGCGATGAACAGCCGCCGAAACCAGGAGGCCCTTTGAGCCGGACCGGGCGCCGGGACCGCCGGGCTTCCGCCAGCCCGCTGTTCACCCCGCACGGCACCGACCGCGCCAGCCGCAGAACCGCCCGCCGCGAACTCGCCGACGCCACCGCGAAAGCCCGCGCCGAAGCCACCACTCCTCCCCCGGGCGCGGAGCCCGCGGAACACGCAGCCCCCGCGCCCCTGTATGCGGCGGGCGGACGCCCGGGGCCGGCCTCCGCCCGCGGGAACCGGCTGAAACTGCCCGCCCACCGCATGACCACCGCCATCGCCGCCGGTGCCTACCCCTTCCTCGCCGAAGGCGGCCTCGGCGCCGAAGGCATCTACATCGGACGCGACGTCCACGCCGAAGCCTCCTACGTATTCGACCCCTTCGCCCTGTACGGGAAGGTCGAGGGCTTCACCAACCCCAACATCCTGCTCGCCGGCGTGATCGGCCAGGGCAAGAGCGCGCTCGCCAAATCCTTCGCGCTGCGGTCGGTGGCCTTCGGATACCGCGTCTACGTCCCCTGCGACCCCAAGGGCGAATGGACGCCCGTCGCGCAGGCTCTAGGCGGTACCTCTGTCGCGCTCGGGCCCGGGCTGCCCGGCAGGCTCAACCCCCTGGACGCCGCCCCACGCCCGGAGAGCGTGACCGAAGCCGACTGGGCCGGGGAGATCCGCAAACGGCGTCTGCTGCTGCTCGGCTCGCTGGCCCGCACCGTCCTCAGCCGGGACCTGATGCCCACCGAACACACCGCCCTCGACATCACCCTGGACACCGTCGTCACCCGGGCCGCCGCAACCGGCCGCGCCCCGCTTCTAGGCGACATCGCCGCCGCCCTGAACGACCCCGCCGCCCTCGACGAGGCAGCCAGCATGATGTCCGGGCGGCTCGGGGACGCGGCCCGCGACCTCGCCCACGCCATGCGCCGCCTGGTGGCCGGCGACCTCGCCGGCATGTTCGACGCCCCCTCCACCGTACGGTTCGACCCCAGCGCGCCGATGCTCACCATCGACCTGTCCCGGCTCGGCGGATTCGGCGACGACACCGCCCTCGTCCTCGCGATGACCTGCGCCTCCGCCTGGATGGAGTCCGCCCTCACCGACCCGAACGGCGGCCGGCGCTGGATCGTCTACGACGAGGCATGGCGCCTGATGCGCCACGCCGGCCTCCTCCAGCGCATGCAAGCCCAGTGGAAGCTGAGCCGAGGTCTGGGCATCGCGAACCTGATGGTCATCCACCGGCTGTCCGACCTGCTCACCGCCGGCGACGCCGGATCACAGGGCCGCGCCCTGGCCGAGGGCCTCCTCGCCGACTGCTCCACCCGCATCATCTACCGCCAGGAAACCGACCAACTCCACGCAGCCGCCGCACTCCTCGGCCTGACCACGGTCGAGATGGACGCCATCGCCCACCTCAACCGCGGACGCGGACTGTGGAAAGTCGCAGGCAGAAGCTTCATCGTCCAGCACCTCCTGCACCAGCAGGAGCTGGCGCTCTTCGACACCGACGCCCGCATGCACTGAAAACCCCGCCAGTTCCGGAAAATTGCGGCCGCAATCCCGTGAGCCTGCGGGCGAGTCCCCCTTCGACAAGAACGCCCCCACCTGAGGAGAACGCCGTTCACCCACCTTCCGAAACCGGCTCCGCCCAGGACGGCACCGAGGCGCTCGTCACTCCGCGCTACCTGGCCGGCCCTCGCGACGACGCCTTCGAGATCTTCACCGCCGCCTTGTTCCAACACGGGTGGACCTGCATCGACGACGGGTATGACTTCAGGCTCTTCACGAGCCCGTGCCTGCGCGTCCGGGTCGGCTGGCTCCCCGAAGTCCCCGCGGAAAAGCCGATCCAGATCACCGCCAGCACACATCCGCTGAAGTCGCCCCTGTGGCACATCTCCCTGGACGACCAGGCGCCCACCGAGTTCCTGACGGCCGTCATCACCACGCTGGCACGCACACTCGCCGAATCCCCCCACACCCTGTTCGCCCCGGACAACGACCAGCCCGACGACCTTCCCCTCCCGCCCACCTGGACAGGCTCCTCGGGACCACGCGTCTCCCACGGAAAAGCACCCGACAACCTGGCCAGCTACTCCGCCACCCCCTACAGCCACCCGGCGAACCGACCGCCTGAGGAACAAACCAGATGGGAGTTCCGCGCCGGTCCACGAGAACACGCCTGGCAAGCCCGGTTCAGCCCGGCCACACCACCCGTACTCGTCGAGGCGTTCCACCGCGCCTTCACCGACTCCGCGCCCTTGACCCGGCACAGGTACGAACTCGATCCCCTCCTGCTTCCACGCCTCACGCTCACCGGCCCGGCCACAGCAAGCCCCGGCGACGCCCCCACCACCAGCCAGAGCGGTCAGCCCATGAATGCCGACGCACGTCGCGACCTGATACCCCGCAACACCACGCTAAGCCTCATCGAAACCCTCGACACCCTGCGAGGCAGATTCCTCGACGCCTCCGAGCAGTGGAAACTGGTGGACGAGACAGGTGAGGTACCGGCTGAGCCGTCCTATCCCGGGCTGCTCCAGCAAGCCCTCGACTCCCAGGCCCTCTCCCGCGAAGTCGTCCAGCTGACCGTCGGCTTCGCCCACAGCGCCACCAGCACGACCCGCGCCGGCACCGCCCTGCTCGCCCACCTCGCCATCGCAGCCACCCACTCCAGCCACGCCGTACCGTACTTCGCCGGGACCGCGCAGGAGGCTCTGTCCCTGAACTCCTTGCCGGCCGACCGGAAGTACCGGGAAGAGCGCATGGTCATCATCCATGCGACGGCGCACCGGTATCTGCGGCGCACGTCAGAATCGCTCGGCGACGCCGTCAAGGATCTCCGCGTCCACCTCGAAGTCCACCGTTTCTTCCCCGCGTCTACCGGCCGGGAGATCCCGGCGCCTCCGCCGCCCGGGCAGGGCGCACCCCACCGCTAGCTTGCACCGAAGCATCCACGCGCCAGTCTCAAGGAGCCCTCTGACCCGCCCCGCCAATTTCAGCGACGCCGACTGGGCCGAGCACCAGCAGTGCCAAGCCGAGCACGACGCCCTCCTCGCACAGTCCCCCGGGCACGAAGCCCAGATGGAACACGACCCGGCCGACGCCCACGACGTCTACGCATTCACCCCCACAAACCGGCCCGAGCAACATCCCCGTCCCGCCCTCCGGATCCCGGCCCCGCACCGGGCACCCGCCTCCCGTGGGAGAAGCCGTGGTCACTGACGATCCGGGAGGCCCGGACTCGAGCCGCTCCGGCGCCCGCCGCGAGCCGGCCCAGGGGGTGCCGCTCGCACCGCTCCCCGAGCACCGCAACGTGAACACCGCCTGGTGGCAGGAGCAGTGGCGCCGTCACGCGCACATCACCACGCCGCTGCGGCAGCGCGGACTGGGATGCGACATCGAGTTCGCCCTCAGCTCGTTCATCGTGCGCGTACCGCTCGCGGACAGCAGTTACCTGATCATCGGCCCGCCGCAGGAGACCACCCTCAACGCCC
Organism: Streptomyces sp. NPDC056987; assembly: GCF_042673865.1. NCBI lineage: Bacteria > Bacillati > Actinomycetota > Actinomycetes > Kitasatosporales > Streptomycetaceae > Streptomyces > Streptomyces sp. NPDC056987. The sequence goes on along the minus strand of NZ_JBHURV010000054.1, from coordinate 52,299 downwards.
CGTTCGGGGATCCGGAGGGGTGGACCGTGACCCGCCACCACGCCGATCACGAGCTGTTCGAGGTGATCTACGACTCCGCCCCCAGTGCCGGCTCCGGTGCCCCCGAGCGGCCCGAAGTCCGGCACGGCATGAGCGCCACGCCCCTGGTCGAGGCGATCGACCAGCATCTTGCCCGGCTCGGGCTGCTGCCCGGCCCCGTCTCGTCCGCCCGAACCCCGCTCGTGGCTGCCGCCCCGGAGCGCCACGGGCCCGATGCCTCGGATCCCTCCGGCGACGCGGATGATGCCTCGGTCTACCCCTGTGGCGATGCTCTGCGCGCTCTGACCGACCGTCTCAACGCAACCGAGTCGCACGCGGACGCCGCCAAGCTGCTGCACCAGATCGTGGACCCGGACAACGGTCTCCTGGAGCAGCTCGCCGACTTCTTCGAAGCTGCGGCCGAGAAAGCCAAGGACGCCGAGCAGGACGACGCGTTCGACCTGTCGTACGACCTCGACGACGCCGCAGCCCAAGTCCGCGACCTCGGGGAGATACTGCGGGTGACGGAAGAAGGGATGCGCGCACTGACCTCACCGCCGCCAGTGCCCTTGCCGTCCCGAGCCCTGCCCCGGACGCCGCGTCTTCCCCCGCCGAACCCCCCGCCGGCGGCACCGAAGTCCGCCCGACCACCGCGCCGTTGACCCCGGCCTCACGGGCCCGCGAAGGTTGCCACGTGCTGTCCGGCTTCGATGCCATGGCCCAACTCCACAGCCTGGCCGGGCACATCCACCACGCGGCAGACGACATGCCCCTCACCGGCCCGGCGCACACCGTCAGCGACAACCTCGACGAACTCGAAGACCGCGTCCGGGACACCGTCGGACTGATCGTCCACGTCACCGGTGCCGCAGCCGCCGCCGACCGCGAGGCCCGCAGCCATCCCGGGGCCGAAGCCACCCGGCGCCGGGTCACCGCCCTGACCCGTGCCGTGAGCACCCTCGGGCGGGCCCTGGCAGACCTGACCCAGGCCGTCGCCCACGCCGGGGTTCTGCACCAGGCCGCCGCTCTTCCGCCCTCCCCACAGCTGGCTGGTGTCCGGGACGCCACCCTCCCGCTCCTCAACACCCGGCTCGACAACGCCCGCGAACACCTCCACACGGCAGGCCGTCAACTCCAGCACGACGCCGCGCAGCTCTCCCCGCCGATCACAACCGGCCACCCTCAGGTCCCCGCCGTACCGGAAACCGCGCCCGTAACCCCCCGGGGCCGGTAGAGCCCCGCGCCCCCTCACGAGGAGCACGCAGGCGCCCTGCTGCCCGCCACTCTGCAGTCCTCCTCCCTCACTTCACCCGAACACCCCTGGACCACATGCCCACACTCCGCACACGCTTCGACCTTTCCGGCTTCGCTCGTGCCCTCGCCGCCCGGCTGCCCGACCACTGGACCAGCACCTACGACCAGCACGCCCAGTACAAGGACCAGTTCGAGACCACCCGCGGGCTCTGGGACTCCGGCCACGTCGCCGCCGTCGCCCATCAATATGTTCTCGGCCACCACGCGATCCTTCACGGTCCGAACGGCCTGCAGCTCTACGTCGCGGACCGCCCACTGCGCCGCCGCCAGTTCGTCGTCGCCGCGCTGGAGCCCGAAGGCCACGGCATCCGCGCCCACCACTTCGCGGAGGTCGACGATCCGTCCGGAATCGCTGTCCCCGACGACCCGGCCCGTGCAGCAGCCCAGGTCACCCGCCGTCTCCTGCCCCGCTACCAGGCGGCCCTGGACGCAGTGCGCCACAACGCGGCAAACCACCCGGAACCTCCGCACCGCCCCGGACCACCACCGCCGGTGGCCCGCGTGGTCACCCTGACCTGGTACGACGACGGAGCACTCGGCGCACCGTACGAGAGTGTTCCCGAGGATGCCCGGATGACGCTGTACAGCCTCGGTTTCCAGTACCGCCCTCTCCAGGCCGCGTTCGTCCTGCCCGCCTCCTATGGCGAGGACGGTCGCGCACTGCAGCTGCGGGCCCTCACCCACCAGCTCGCGGAGAAGGGCATCGGCGTGAACCTCCGCCACGCCACCACGCCGGCCGCCTCGCCGACTGCCGCATCCGCCCGGCCGCCTGTCGCGCCGCAGGTCAGCAGCACCGTGCGCCACCGCTGAGCAGCCACCACACCGGTGCGACCAACCGCCCCCAACCGCCCTCTTCCCCCTTTCGCCAGACCGAGGAGTATCCATCCGCGCCGTCCGCCGCACACTGCCACTGATCACCACCGTCCTGTGTCTCGCCCTCGCGAGCACTGCCTGCACCAGCGACAACGACAACGACAGTCCCGCCTCCGGGACGACGACACCTCGCGTCACCGCCGCGCCGGCGCCGGTGCCCGCGCTCACCCGCACGCAGGCCCGCGACGCCATCAGCACCTATTCGAGGATCAACAACGTCGCGCGGATGAGCCACAACCGTGTGCTCCTCGACACCGTCGAGGGCGGTCCCCGATACGCGATGTCCCTGGCGGACCTCAAGCAGGACCAGGCCCTGCCGGCGGCGGAGCGCGAACCCTACCGGCCGTGGGCGTACGACCTCGCGGCCACCGACCTCTACATCCCGCGCCTGGGGCCCGGCGAGCAGCGGTGGTTCGCCGCCGTGACCCGGGCCGGCAGCAAGAAGCAGTTCGCCCGCGTCCTGGTCCTCGCCGAGGACGCCAGGTCGAAGGGGTGGGAGATGGTCGCCACCATCGACGCCGATGACCCGCAGGACCTTCCGGAGATCGTCCTCGACGCCGACGGCTACGCCACCGCGGTCGACGCCGCGACAAAGACCCTGGCCACCCCGCTCGGCGCGTTGCGCTCTGCTGTTGCCGACAACTTCGTCACCGGCGGCGAGCGCACCGGGCGCAAGCTCCTGGCGCCGACCGAGTCCGCCCGGCGGCAGATCACGGTCCACGACGAGACCATCGGGAAGTTCGGGCCCAGAGGCACCACCCGCTTCGCCGCGGCGCCGGCGGAGTTCGCCGACGCCTACGCGCTCAAGACCGCGACGGGAGCGTTGGTCGTCTTCTCCCACACGCACACCCAGCACGATGCCGCGACCGTGCCGGGGCTGCAGATCGTTCCGGAGAAGGAGGACCGTGCCTGGCTCGGCACCAGCCCGAGCCCGGCCTTCGCCTACCGCTTCACCTGCTCGAACGCCGCAGCCGTCCCCGACGCCCCGGGGCGCGCCAGCCTCCTGGGCTACGGCTGCCGCCGCACCGACGCCCAGGCCCCCGCACCGAGCACCTCTCTCTAGGAACACACCGTGCCCCAGAATCCTGACTTCGAGTTGTACGACAACGTCGGCCGGACCTCCGAGCAGATCGCCGCCGCCCGTTACGGTATTGCCACCCGGGATGACCTTCTTCGCTGGGCGGCGCGGGACGCCGAAGGGTTCCTCGCCGAGCACTCGCTGCCGGACGCGCCGCTACCGGTGCCGGATACGGCGCCGTATCTCGCCGCCCTCGCCGCGGCCGAGACTCCCGCGGAGGTCAGCGCCGTCACCCAGCACCTGCTGGACTGCGCCGAGCCCGCGCTGAACGCGGTGAGCGAACTCCTGGCGGCCGTCGCCCGGTGGGGCGACCGCCACCGCCATGCGGAGAAGGGGGATCCGCCCAAGATGCTCATGGAAGCGGCCAGCCGCAGCCTGTCCGTACTCGCCCTCGCCCACCAGGCCGACCTCGCCGTCCTGCGGGCCGAGTACGACCCCACGCCTACCCCGCCGTCGAGCAACTCAGCGGCGGCCAGGCGCTGGGTCCGATCCGGGTATCGGGTGGTCTTCCCCCTGCCCCGCCGAGCGCCCCGCCCGCCGGCCCCGCGCCCGGCCGATAACCCGCAACGCCCGCCGGAGGCCCCTCCTGTCCATCCGTTCCTTCATCGCCCGGCCCACCGAGGTCGGCTACGCCGGGATATACGTCCACCTCGACGGGCAGCCGAACGCGAAGCTGTCCCTGCTCCTGGCCGCCTACCAGTACCGGTTCGCCCGCGACCATCAGGCCATGGCGCGGCATCTCATCGACGATGTCCCCGTCGGCTGGGAAACACTTGGCACAGACCTCCTCGACGGCGCGCCGGCCGAACTCGTCACCACGCTGGCCCGCGGCCGGAGATGGCCCAGCAGCACCCTGGACCACCTGAACCCCTCCAACGGTTCCCTGCCGACGCGTGTGACGATCACCCACGAGCACGCAGCCGACCAGAACCTCCAGTGGGGGTACGTCCTGCGTCCGTACGGCATTGAAGTGATCAGCCTGGCCTACGAAGACTCCGGCCCGGTCGTCAACTGGAACACCGACCCGTGCAGCGTCTTCACCAACTGCGCGGACCGGTGGACCCCCCGCTCGCCCGCGCCGGTCATCGTTCCCGCGCGCACCGCACCGACCAGAACCGCTGTCTCCGCCACCACGCCGAAGGCCGAGACGGGTGCTGTGCGGCGCCGCTAGAACCATCCGGGCGGCGTGCCGCCCGGATGCAACCGCCGCCTGCGGCCGGTACCGGGAGCTTCTTCACGTTTCGCCGATGGGTCCAGCGCTCACGCGAACCGCCCCCATCCCCTTGTATTCATCCGACGGGACCATTCATGCTTACTTCTTCCGCCACGCAGATCATGCTCTTCCACCGCCGTGACGCCGGCATCGTCGCCTTCGCCCACGGTGAGAAGTACCACTGGGCGCAGCCCGCCCTGGAATCCTCGGGTTCCAGCGTCGTGACAACGGCACCTACCTTCTGCCGCCGAGCACGGCCGGTGAGGCTCAGGCCGCGGCGGCGGATCTGATCCGTACGGCTGAGCGCCTCCAGATCACCGTGGCCACCAGCCCCCGTCGTTACCTCGGTGACATCGCCGACCACCTCGCCGAGCAGTTGCCCGGTACATGGAACGCGTCGGTGACGGTCTACAGCCAGCCCGTGTGGCAGGAGGACCTGGTGGCCTGGCTGTGGGACTCCGGCGAACTCATGGAAGCCGCCCGGGCGGCTTCCGTTCCCTACGCCGCAACCCTGAACAACGGCGCGGGCATCGAACTGCTGCTCATCGAACGCCCCGGGCATCCCGCCGGGTATGTGGTCGGCGCGTTCTCCTCCGAGGACTTCGACGACAACTACCAGGACGCGACTGCGCCGGCCAGCCTGGTAGCGGACGAGTCTGATCTGGCCGCCGGGATCACCGACCGGTTCCTGCCCGCCTACCAGCAGGCCCTGCACGCCCGGCGCACCATCCAGGTCACCTCCGCGCTCGACCGCATCCGGACCGAGTACCGCGCCTGGAAAGCCCTGGTCGCCTCCACCCAGTACAGCACCGCCACGCCGGTCGGAATCGAAGCGCTCGGCACCAGGACCGAAGAGTTCCTGACCAGAGCCTCGCAGGACTTCCTCGCCATCCTGGACCACGGGCGCCCGCTCCTTGAGCAGTACCCGCCCGCCGTCACCCAGCGTCCGGGCAACGCTGACAACGCCGACGTCATCACCCGGTTGTCGGCCGCCCTGACCGACGCCGAGACCGTACTGGCCTGCGACACCCCGCTCACTCACCAGGAGCGCTGCGAACGTATGTGGCCGACCATCGAGACCTGGCTCACCGACGGTGAATGGCTCCTGCTCCAGGACCGGCCCACAGCCCCAGCCGTACACCGGCCCTCGGCCCTTCCGGCATCCGAGCCGCCCCGCACAAACCGCCGCTGACCTGCCTCAATACTGTCATCGCCAGGAGAGATACACCCTGTTGGATCCCCGTACCCACTTCGTCTTCCGGGCTCATCCCGAGCACGGTTTCGTCGCCTCCGCCACGCCGTCCGTGTCCGGTCACCTCGCCCACTGGTACCTCACCCGGGAGCAGTTCGAGCCGGTCCCCGACGCCCCGGGGCTGTTCCGGCTCACCGAGCCCGATCGGGACGGAGCCCGCCGCACCCGCCAGGCCGTCCACGATCTGCGCCGCCACGGATTCACCGTGGACGCCGACGTCGCTCTCGACCCCGCCGCCTCGCCCGGCCCGCCGCCTCCGCTTCTGCAGAACGGGCTTCTGGAGCGGCGCCGCCGTCTGGCCCGGGCTTCCGCCGGCCGAACGACACAGCACGACACGGCGTCCGCCGGCCCGGTCCCGCCGAAGCCTTCCTACGCCCCCACCGTTCACCTGAATCCCCCGGCCGCCGGACGATCCCGGTGACGACCAGCAGTGACCCGGTCCCCCCGAGCGGCAGGTCCGCGATTCTCGACCTCGCGGGCTGGGCGCGTGGTTTCGGGCTGCGGATGGCTGTCATCCGCGGCGAGAGCGAGACCGCGCTCGGTCTGACCCGCGACCGGCACGGCCGAACCGTTCGCCCGGACGCCGCAGAAGCCGCCCTCGACCGCCGCGACCGGGCGGCCGTCGTGGCATACACCCGCCATCTCGCCGCCTACTCCGACGCGCTGCTCGACACAGCCCGCCGCGCGCTGGACGATCTGCCGCCCGCCCGGCACGTCACCGCGTGGCGGACCGTGCTGGACGGCCTCGCCGCCTCCGCCACCGAGATCCACCGGGCCATCGACCGGCCCGCCGCCCCCGGCTCTGCGGCCGAACGCTCACAGCGCAGGGCCCTGTGGCCCCATCTCGTCGCCTGGGCGGAGCACGGGACGATCGCCGCCGCCCTCGCCGACCAGCACCACCAGCCCGAGCCTCCGCTCGCCGGCGAGGAACGGCAGAGGTGGACCGCGAAGGCCCAGGCCGCCCAGCGGCGGGGTGAACTGGACCTCATCGAGTCCTGGTACACGGCGGACGGCCGACTGATCACGCTGGCCTATCTGGTCGAGGACGACACGTCGACCGTGATCGCGCTCACCGGAGACCCCGACGCGCCCGGCTGGGAAGTGATCGGGCACTACGCCCATGAGTACGCGGCAGGTCAGGCCCTGCCCCGGCCGGTTCCGGCCGGCGTCCTGCGCCCGGACGCCCCCTCGCGCTTCAACCGGCCGCCCGCCGCACCCGAGGTGTCCCTGCAGGAACTGCTGCGGGACGTCGTCGAAGCCCGTACGTCCGGCGACGTCGCGGAGACTCTCCTCACCGCCACCCAGCGCGGGCACACCGCGGGTCCTCTGATCCGCATGGAGGAACTCCTCCACGCCGCAGCGCAGTTCGCGCAGGCTCTGGAGACGGTGCAGGGCCAGCGGAGCGCCGCACGGCTCTACGCCCTCAGCAGGCAGCTCGACTTCCTCGCCGACGAAGTCCACGACGCGGCCGAAGACCTCGCAGCGAGCGTTGCCGTCCTGCCGCCCCACCGCACCCCCGCGACCACGCAGATCCGGGCGCGCCCCGCCGTGGACACCACGCCCCCGACACCGCCGCCGCGCACCACAGCCCCCGCACACAACCGGTAGAACCCCCGCTCGCTCCCGCCCAAGGAAGCCCCACCATGACCGTCACCCCGCCCGATTACTGGGAGTACGAGGGCTCCCGGCGCAAGCCCCGCTGGCTGCCGAAGAAGACACCCGCCACCGCGGCACACGAGGGGTACGAGCAGCCGCCGGACTCCGGAGTCTCCGTCCGCGCCGCGACCGACGCCCTCCAAGACGCCCCCGGCCTCGACCGGTTCACCGAGGTGTTCGACCACACCGTCGACGACGATCACGGCGCCTTCCCCCGCATCCACCAGTTCCTCGAAAGCGCAGCCAACTGGTGCGACGAACACGGCGCCCCCAACTCCGCCGCCACGCTGACTTCGTACGCCATCCGCCTCGAAGAACTGATCGAGGACATCCGCCTCCTGCCCGAAGAACTGTCGGCCGAACTCACCACACAAACCCTCCTCGCAGCCCAGGCACAGGCACCCCTTCAGCCCTCACCAGTCACCACCAGCACATCCACGACCGCGCGGCCACCCGCTGCCGGCGCCGCCCCGGCGACACCGCCACCACCGGTAAAACGCCGCTGAGCACGGCAACCAGCCCCCACCTTTTACTCACGTTTTCAGGAGATTGATCCATGGTTGTTGTTGGTACACCCGGCTATCAGAACGTGCGGAAAGGCGAGTCAGGTAGGAGATCCGTCTTGCCCGAAGCTCCAGCGGAGCCGTTCATGACGATCCGGCACGCCATCACCGGCGAGATCACCACCACCGGCTACAACGCCGCCGCCCGGCGGATCCTGCTCCAGGCCGGCTTCGAAGAGACGCCAGGCTGCGCCTGCCGGGCGACGGGACCCGGTACGGAGCGGACGCACGGGCCTGCTCGGCAGCCGGCGAGCTGCTCGTCGTCGGCCATCCCCTGCGCCTGGACCGAGCCCTCGGTCGGCCGGTGAGCGCCGACGGTACGCCCCGGTTGGCCCGGTCGGCGATGTCGGCACAGTCCGTGATCCGCTCCGAGAGCGGCCAGCTTCTCCAGTGCATCGCCAACCTCGCCCGCGCCCGCACCTGTTGAAGGGGCCTCGGTTTTTTGTCCACACCCGGAACGCCTACCAGTCCAGCGCGCACCAAGGGCGGCGAACTACGGGCCAAGGTGGCCCGACTGCTGGCCGACCGGCCGGCGGACACGCTCACCATCGGGGACATGGCCAGGCAGCTGGGCCACTCCCACGGCGCCGTCCGCAACGCCGCCCTCACCCTGGTGCGACGCGGCGAGGCCGACCGAGGCGGAACCGGACAACCGGAGTTCCGCGCGAACGCGAAAACCGCCGCAGCCGCGCAGACCGCTGTGATCAGCCCACCGGGCACCCACTCTCCCCGCGCCCAGGCGGCCACGCCCCGCACGACCATTCGCGCCGCAGCCACGCCGAAGCAGACCGGCCCGATCCGCCGCGCGGGGGGCCAGGTCTACCACCCCCGGGAGCTGGCCGATCTGCCCGACGTCGAGGCGTTGAATCGCCTGCGCGACGCCGACGTGCCGGTGCTGCTCTACGGCCCTCCGGGCACCGGCAAGACGTCGCTGGTGGAGGCGGCGTTCCCGGACCTGCTCACCGTCGCCGGTGACGGCGACACCACGGTCGGCGACTTGATCGGCGAGTACACGCAGGACGACGGCGGAGGCTACGTCTTCCAGTACGGTCCGCTGGTTACCGCGATGACCGAGGGCCGTGCCCTGCTGATCGACGATGCCACCTTGATCTCGCCGAAGGTCCTGGCGGCGCTGTATCCCGCGATGGACGGGCGCAGGCAGATCCAGGTCAAGGCCCACAAGGGCGAGACCGTCAAGGCCGAGCCGGGTTTCTATGTGGTGGCGGGCCACAATCCCGGTGTCCACGGGGCGGTGTTGACGGAGGCGCTGTCGTCCCGGTTCAGCGTGCAGATCCAGATCGGCACGGACTACGACCTCGCCCTGGCGCTGAGGATCGATGCCCGGGTGGTCCGGGTCGCCCGACACCTCGCCCGCCAGGTTGAACTGGGTGAGCTGGGCTGGGCCCCTCAGCTGCGGGAGCTGCTCAGCTACCAGAAGACGGAGGCCGTCCTGGGCACCAATGCCGCGCTGGCGAACCTGGTCGGCATCGCTCCTGTGGAGGATCGCGACGCCGTCGCCGCCGCTGTCGTCAAGGCCGCCGGTGTCAAGAAGATCGCGCCCCTCACCCTCGGTAAGCAGCTTCCCGCCTCGGCCGTCCGGCAGCCCCCGGGCAGCACCGGCTCCGCGCATCGGGGCCGCTCGCGATGAGCGCCCACCACCACGTCCAGTCCTCCGCCATCACGCCGGACGTCGACGCCGATCTCGCGCGATGGGACGACGACGGCGCCCCGCCCGCGCAGCCCCGTTCCTCCTCGGCCGCGTGGCTGCGCGTGGGTGCCGAACTCGGCGACCGGCTGGTTGAGCTCTCCGGACGCCAGGACCTCCTCGTCACCTGCCGTCCCGGCACGCGCAGCGGCGCACCGGCCGCGTTCTTCCCCACTCTGGGCGAGGTCGAGTTCGACGCCCGGCTGTTCGCCCCGCTCCAGCCCCATGAGGTCAATCCGCGGATCGTGGGCGACGAGGAGCGGTACCCCGCGGCCTGGGGAGTGTTCGTCCACGAGGCCGCGCACGCGGCCCACTCCGTCTGGACGGAGCCTGCCGGAGCGGACCCCCGTGTCGTCGAGGCGGCGCTGCTGCTGGAGGAGAGCCGTGTCGAAGGCGCACACCTGATCACGCGGCCCACGGACCGCACGTACCTGCGTACCAGTGCCCGAACCCTGGTCATGCCCGACATCGCCCACCCCACCCTTCAGGGCATCGAGCACGCCGCCGGCGTGGCGGCCCTGGTCCTCGGCCGCCGTGACGTCGGCATCCTGGATGCCGGCGAGACCCGGGCCGTCGCCGATCTGTGCGAAAAGGTGCTGGGCAAAGACCTGTTGGCCACCCTCACCCGCATCTGGAGCGCGGCCCATCAGTGCGCCGACCACGACGCCACGGCCATGCTCGCGCACGCTCAAGAATGGTGCGACGCTCTGGACGCCGCGGCCCCCGCCCTGCCTGTGCCGGAGAACCTCACCGATCTGCTGTCCGGCGCCGTGGGGGTCGTCATGGACAGCACGGCCGCCACCGACGCGGCCGACCTCGCGGCACAGGCCGCAGCGGACAACGCCGTGGCCGTGCAGTCCAAGGCGCATGCTCAGGACCGCGCCCGGCGGGCCGGCCAGCGACGCAAAGCCGCCGCCACCGCCAAGTCGGTCTTCAACACCCGTGGCACCACCGTCACCCCCGACGGCACACCTGCGCCCGACGGCAACCCGGTCACCGGCACCCGCAGGCCAACCGCCGCCGAGCAGAGTGCCGCCGCGCGCCTGAGCCGCGCCCTGCGCGCCGCCGCCTACCGCGAGCGGACCGAGGAGCGGACCACCAGCCCCACCCCGCCCGGCCGTCTCAACATGCGCGCGGCCCTCGCCCGCGACGCTCAGCGCGCGGCCGGGTCGGTCCCCACAGCGGAACCGTTCACCCACACCCGCCGCCGCAGCTCGCCCACCCCACCGCTGCGTGTGGGTATCGCCGTCGACGTCTCCGGCTCCATGCGTGCCGCCTGCGCGCCCGTCGCGTCCGCTGCCTGGATCGTGGCACGCGCAGCAGCCCTGACCGACCCCGACTCCCTCACCGCCACCATCGCCTACGACACGCACCTGACCGCCTTGACCCGACCCACCCACCGGGCACCAGAGCGCGTGACAACGTTCGGCGCCAACGGCAGCAGTCACAACCTCGCCAATGCCCTGGACGCGCTCGACCACGGCCTCGAACTCAGCCGCCCCGGCGCCGGCCGCCTCCTCGTGATCGTCACCGACGCCCGGTACAGCAGCGACGAAACCGCTCAAGCCGTCACCCGCGTCAAGCAGCTCACGACCGCCGGCTGCGCCGTACTCCAGCTCACCCTCACCGCCACGTCCCACCACTTGCCGGGAACCACCTTGCTGCACCTGCCCCAGCCCTCCAGCGCTCCCGTCGCCATCGCCACAGCGGCCACAGACGCCATCCGCAGGACACGCTGAGACGACGCAGGCCACCACCCCCACCGCCAACGAAAGGCACTCGATTTGAAGCCCCAGACCAGCAGCCCGACCTCGAACGTAACGCCCATCAAACGGAATTCCCCGGGGGTCCCTACGAACTGGACTGTCGAGCATTCCTGCGGCCACGAGTTCGTCCATGACCTGTCCGACCGGCCCGCCGACCGGCGGGCCGGATTCGCCCGCTGGCTCGCCGGCCGGGACTGCACCGACTGCTGGAAAGCCGCCCGCGGCGCCGACACCGAGTCCAAGGAACAATGGCTCGCCTCCAAGCGCGCCGAGGAACAGCAGGCCGCTGCGGAATGGGCGCGGAAGTTCGACATGCCGCCGCTGGAGGGTCCCGAGCGGACCCTGGAATGGGGCGAGCGCTCCCGCCACCAGCTGATGACCGCCGCGCACACCGCCCTCGTCGCCGAAGGCGCCTGGGACGAGGCCGACTGGGGTGAACTGGAGGAAAGGGCCCGCATGATCGCCCGGGCCGGATGGTGGATCGACCAGCGCGACGCGGACGGTGGCGACCTGCCCGAACTCCTCGACGCGGCGGGCGAGAGCGACCGCGGGACGGAGAACCCATTCCGGTGACGGCGGGGACCATAGCCCGGGATCGCCGGTTAGCCAAACCGGCGTTCTTCCGGACCATTGTTCCTCCACCGCCCCAGTCCCTGTGTGGAAGGAACCCGTATGGTCCTGCCCCCGAACACCCCCGCGTTCGCGCCGACTCCGGACCCGCTCACCCCCGTCCGCGACATCACCCACCAGCACTTCCACCCCAGTGACCAGGTCGTCGTTCTCAAGGGAGTGGTGGCCGGGGAGCTGTGGGGCGATGCCATGCGTGTGGTCGCCCCGTCCTGGCACACCCCGACCGACGAGGACGGGTGGCGCCTGTACAACGCCACCGGCGGCGCCCAGTCGTACATCACCGCTCACCCCCGGTACATGGTTCATCTGCGGCGCCGGTGCCCGGACTGCCTGATCCATCTGCGGGCCATGGAGGACCACCTCCTGCCCCGGCACGCCGGACACGAGGCGCTGGTCGACTGCGGCTGGTACACCGTCACGGCTCTCGGGCAGCTCGTCCACGTCGCCGACGTCCGGAGCGGCCGGTGAGCAGCCTTGAGCGTCGCACCGCCCTCCTGCGCGCCCGGACGCGTGCCACCGTGAACACGGCGGACCGGTCCTGGCCGGGCCGGCTGGCCGGTGACCTGCGCGAACTGGACGCCAACTGGCGGGAGTCGGCCGAGGTGTGCGCGGACGCCGCCTGGACGGCCCGGGCCACCGGGCACAGCGTCCTCGGCCTGCTGAGCCCGGACCGGGTCACCGACGGCGGCCTCGATCCGGTGACCGCGCAGACCTTCCGGCATCTGTATCTGAGTGCTCTGCGATACGACTTCCGCTGCTCCAGCATCCAGGCCCTGGTCGAACAGCTCCCGCAGCCCGCGCGCAAGGACCTGGACTGCTACAGCCGGGCCCTGTGCGCCTTCGCCCTGCTGGGCCGGTCCCGCCCTGAGGGCCTGGACCTGATGGACGAGGTCCTCGACGAGGCCGGAACGCACGCGAAAACCCTGCATGTTCTGCTGCACGGTCTGTGGCTCGGCCAGGACCTGGACCAGGGTCCGAGCCGGCTTCTCGCGCTGAGTGCCCGGCCGCCCTTCGACACCGGCACCGATCCGATCGTGCTCTTCCGCAGGGCCGGCGCCCTGCGCCGCCTCGGCCGCTACGACGAGGCCCTTGCCGCCATCGATACGGCGATGGAGCTTCTGCCACCCGGTGACATCGCCGTCCACGCCGACCTGGTGCGCGAACGGTCCCTGATCACCACCGCCGGCGACCTCCACCAGCTCATCTCACAGCAAATCCTCTGCTGACGGGGCCGCCCCTCGCCATGTCACGCAAACGCCCTCATCTGCCCACTCACCACCTGGGTTTGACCACGCTCGACACGATCCGCGCAGCCCGCGCCCGCCGAGCCCGCTCCCTTCTGTGGGCCGAGCGCAGGGGACGTCCCGCCAGTGCCCGCTCGACCAACTCCACCGTCACCGCCGCCCGCTCCCGCCTCGCCCGCTCCCACCGCTACGGGGAGCGCCGCATCATGCCGTGGCTCAAGACATACGCCCTGAGGGGCGAGTGGCCGCACCGCACGCAACAGGCCGCCATCCAGCGCGGAGGTATGGCCGCCGCGACAGCGTGGCGCTCCAGTGCGTACGGCCGTCCCGTTCCCGCGCCGCCAGTCGCTGCCCACCAGACCGCCGGACATCCGCAGTACCGCCGCGCCGGACACCGGACGCCATCGGGTGCTGATCGCTCACCGTCTCCATGGCGCCCCACACCGCCAGGCGCCACTGCGTTGCCTCTCCCGCTACGGCGAGGTCCTGGCCACCGTTGACGGGGCGCTGAGGCTTCTGCCGCCCGGTGACATCAGCGTCCACACCGATCCACAGGAGAAACCTCTCTTTGTCCCTTGCCGACCGCTTCCTGGTTCTGCGTCGTGATCCGCACTCCGAGGAGGTTCTCGCCCGCGGTGGGGACCCGCAGGCCCACAGCATCCTCCAGCGTGCCGGTTTCGTGCCCGTCGTCCGTCTCCACGAGACCTACCACCGCGCCCCCACCCACCTCACGGAGCACGACGAGATCCGCCTCGCCTCCCAGGCGGTGGGCCGGCTGCGGGCCGTCGGCTACACGGTCGAGTGCGACGACGACTTCGACACCGACCACCGCCCGGCCCACGAACCGCCGCTCGGCGCCTCGGTCACACACCTCGCCGAACAAGTCCGGCAGGCCACCACCACCGACGAGGTGGCCGGCGTACTCACGGAGCTGACCGCCTCGCACGACGGCGTCCTCGACGCCCTCGAACAGGTCCTGACCGCGACCGCCGAGTTCCACGACGGCCTGGGCGACGGAGCCGACCCGTTCACCGCCCGCCGCCTGCGCCACCTCGCCGACAAGCACCTGGGGATCATCCGCGCCGACCTCACCTACACCCGCAACGCCCTCACGGACCGGCACGCCCCGCACCCCGGCCGCAGCGCCTGCACCGAGCAGGTTCCCGCGACCGAACGCGAACGTTCCGCGGTGTGTGCCTGCCCGCCCCCGCCCGGCACCGTGCCGGCCCCTCCTCCCCCGCCCCTGGCAGCGGGTCCGCGCCGCTGACCCCGCCCCATCTGACCAAGGACTCCATGCACGACTACGAAGTTTCCGGGCGTCTCGCCTCGTTCGCCGACGTCCTGGCCGGCGAACTCCACAAGACCTGGACCAGCACCCATCACACCTCCGCGCACAAGGATGATCTCGCCGCACTCACCGAGCGGATCTGGGACATGGACCAGATCGCCGCAGCGCTCGCCCAGCATCCGCTGCGACAGGCGGCCGTGCTGACCCGCCAGGACGGTGCTCAGCTCATCGTCCTCGACCGGAACGACGACCTCGGCGGGTTCCTCATCGCCGCCCTCGCCCCCCGCGACCTCCCCGACCAGGCGTACCGCGGTGTCCGCGAGCCGGACGGAATCGACGTAGGGGACGACCCGTTCCTGAGCGCCGCGTTGGTCACCGACGATCTGCTCGTCCGCTACAAGGCCGCGCTCGCCCAGGTCCGCCACAACGCCACCCACCCCTCCCCCACGCCCGGCACCGCCCGTGCGTCTCAAAGCGAGGCGGTCGTTCTGGCGTGGCAGCCGGACGGCGCTCTCGCCACCGCCCGCGTCAGCGACACGACTGCCGACGTGCTGGTCGCAAACGGTTTCGTCCACGACGAGCGGACCGGCGGCTACCGGCTGAGCGGTGACGACAGCGCCGCCCAGGCCCGATCCGTCCGCGCGGCAGGCGAGCAACTCGACGCCAAGGGCATCACCGTCACGCTCCAGCACCGGGCGGCGCGGGCGGCGCCCGGCGTCACCGCCGCGAAGGCCGCGCCCTTGCCGTCCGCGACCGCCCGGATGCGATGAGGCAAGGGGACAGCGCCGCGTCCGGTCGGCCGGTGTGAGGGCATGTCACGATCACGCAGGATCCGCGCACCGGCCTGGTCCTCGCGCTCAGCGGCACCCGGGCCACGGACGACATCCTGCGGACGGCGGGCGGCTTCCACCGCATGCCCGGCCCCCGCAGGCGCTACCACCGCCTGCCGCCCGACCTGCCCAGGCAACAGCAGCGCCTGGCGGCCACGGCCGCCGCCCGCGCGCTGCTCGCCGCCGGATACACCGTCCGCCTCGGCCCCGGCCTGGAAGCCAGCCCCACGGGTGACGCGGCCGACCGGACCGCGCGGCGGCACGTCGTCCGAAAGGAGGCCGTGGCCCGTGATGGGCTCCGCGGATTCACCAAGGCTGTGGGCATACGGCTTCCCGGCGCCTGGAGTTCCGACGGCCATACCATCCCCCTGGTCGGTGATCCGGCCGGCGGCCGTCTGTGGGACACCGGCCCTCTCAACTACACCGCGTACGGCCAGGACGCTCACCGCTCGGTCCTCACCTCGCGGCACGGCATGCAGCTCTACATATGCGAACACCCCACCCGCACCGGCCAGTTCGTCGTCTCTCCTCTGCTGCCGGCGGGGACCGGTCCTGCCGACGCGGTCGGTGTCAGGGCTCCCAGGGCCATCACCGTCGCCGCGGACCCGGTGCGGGCCGCCGCCGACATCAGGCACCGTCAGCTGTTCGCCTTCCGCGTGGCGTCCGTGCGGGTGCAGACCAAGGCGAGTCCCGGACCCGCTCTGCCCGTGGAAATCGTCCTCGGCTCTGGCGGCAGGCCCTATGTGAACACCGTCTACCCGCGCGCCCTGTACGAGCTGCTGACGGAGGGCGGCTTCCACCTCGATCCCGCCTCCGGACAGTGCTTCCTGCCCCGGACCGTCAGGACCTCGGCCGCGAGCCACCGCGTACTGCACGCCGCGCAGCGGCTGGACCGGCTCGGATTCAGCGTCCAGGTCCGGACAGCCGACCGCATCGCCCCCCACGACAGACGGCGCGACGTCACTGCGTTGCCCAAGCCCCCGCCCCCGGCGGGTCCGCGTCGTGGACCGCACTGATCATCCCGCGCCCAACCACAGCCAGGAGTACCCGTATGGGGAACCGTGCCGACGACGAAGGCACCAACGTCGAGATCTACCGCAAGCCGCTGTCGGACACGATCATCGCCGACACCGCGACCGGGTCCCCGGCCGAACTGCTCCACATGCTCGACCTGCTCGGCCTGGAGCGCAAGGAAGTCCGCACCAGCGGACCCGTCTACATCTGGCACGAGGTACCCGCGCACCTCGACCCCGAGGAACAGAAGCGTCTGGCGTCCCGGGCGATCCCGTGGCTCCTCATCTCCGGATGCAAGGTCAACTGCACGCCCGAGGTGTTCGACGAGGACGCCTACCAGCAGGCCGTACGCGCAGTCCGCGGCCACCAGACCCACCCAACCGGCCAGGCCCCCCCGCCGGCCGCCCCGGGCCGGGCCACCCCGCCCCGGCGCCTGTGACGGACACCAGGCCCGCCCCGAGCACCTACACCGTGACCTCCCCGTCGTGCCCCGGGCGGCGGAAGGCCACGACTCCTTTTTCTGATTCCGACCCCCTCCAGGAGGAGCATGACCCGCCCCACCCCGTATCCGGTACGGCTGGCCGACGAGATCGCCCGCCAGATCGGCCAGCTCACCGACCGCCTCTCCCACCTCCCGCCCGCCGAGGCCACCCAGGTCATCGCACGGGCCATCGGCACCGAAGACGGTGTCCTCGGCCGCCTCACCCATCTCATGGCCACCAGCAGCACCATCGCCAAGACCCAGGCCGAGAACGGCGCCCTGCCGCCGGAGGTGCCGCTCGCCCTCGCCCGCGCCGCGAACGACCTGCACGACGTCCACCTCGACCTCGACGAACACACCCAAGCCCTCGCGGACTTCAGCGCCGCTCCGGCCGGCCCTGCGGTGAAGCCTGCCGCGCCCGGCCCGCTGGTTGTCCGGAGGCACCGGTGAGACGCAAGCAGCGCACCTGGGGCTGGCGGGCCGCTGAGCAGGCCGAGCCGCACTACCTCGTCCACCCCCGCCACCTCGCCGGCGGAGGCGACCTGCGCCACGTCACCGAATACCTCCGCGCCGCAGGCTGGAAGGACCGGTCGAAATCCGGCGGTCCCACCGTGTTCGACAGCCCCGACCGGAGCGTGCGCCTGGGGTACGACCCGTTCGTCCAGCCCGGTGGCTGGACCATCAGCGGCCGGGCCACCGTCACCCAGGAGGCGTGGCACGCGACCATGTCGCGTGCCGTTCCGGTCGAGATCGTCGCGGGAGTCACCGACGCGCTGACCCGTCCGCGTCCCACACGGGCGCCCAACGTGTGGGCGCCGCTCGTGCATCACGGCTGGCAGACCAGCCAGGGTGAACACCTCACCGCCCGCAGCCCGGACGGCACCGCCTTCGTCCGCTACCACCAGTCCAGCCCCGGAGAAGCCGTCTGGTGGGCCAGCACCCGCAGCGAACAAGGCCGGCTCTGGGACGCGGTGTTCACCGCGACCACGCCGATGCACCTGGTGCAGACCTTCGCCGCAGCCCTCGCGAACCCGGAACCCGTGATGCGTCCGCACGGACACGTCCCCCGCAGTACGCAGATCCGGGCCCAGGCCGTGTCCGTCCTGCCGTCCCAGCTCCGGGCCTGGCGCCACGCGCGGATCGCCGCCGCCCGCTCCGAAGCCTGGGCCCTCAGCACTCCCGGCACCCGCCGCCCCCGCACCACAGCCCCACCCCACGCCACCACCGGGCGCGCACACGCCCGCCACTGAACCCAGCCCCGCCCTCCACCTTTCCAAGGAGCCTTGTGCCCGTACCGACCCCGGAGTGCCGCGGATGCCGGTGAGCGAGCGGCAGATCGCCGAGTTCGCCGAGGATCACCTGTGGAAGTTCCCGTTCGACACCAGCCCCCGCCACCTCGCCGGTCCCGGAGACCCCCGCCACGTCACCCACGGACTCGCCGCCGCCGGATGGCCCCGCACGCCCTCCGACCCGCTCAGTCCGAAGATCGTCCTGCACAGCCCCGACCACCGCACCAGCCTGCGCTTCAACCCATACGCCTCCAGCTGGTGGGCGCTACGGGCCGAACCCACCGACACCATGTCAGGCTGGTACGCCCAGTTCGGCGAGCTCGTGCCGGCGGAGATCCTGAGCAGCCTCACCGACGCCCTCCACACCCCGCCCCCGGCCAAGGACCCCGACCCCTGGCAGACACTGACCGCCGTCGGCTGGCTCCCCGACGACCAGGGCGTTGTGCGCTCCCCGGACGGTATGTGCCGCGTCGCGGCATACGCCCTCGACCGGAGGGAGCCGATGGACTGGCGCGGCGTGGCCCACGAGCAGGGCTACGGCCAGCCCGACGGTCGCGAGATCTGGTCAGCCTGGTTCAACAGCCACACCCCCGTCCATCTCGTGAACGCCTTCGTCACCGCGCTTGTCGACACCACTCCGCTCCAGCGCGAAATGTATGCCCGCACCGCCCACTACAGCGCCACCCACGAGCGCAGCTCGCTCACTCCGCAGCAGGTCGTCGACGCCCACACCTCCCGGCTCAACGCCCTGAGCGGTCAGGCCCGCGCCGCCCGACGCCGCAAGCCAGCCACCACCGTGGCCCCGGCACCGCCGGGGCGTACGACCACGCCGATACGGCGCTGAACCGCACCACACCCCCTGCCGGCCCCATCCCCCGCCGTCTGTCTCAAGGCCCCTCATCATCCTGGGTCCTCACCGCTCCCGGCATCCGCCGCCCCGTGCCACAGCCCTACCCCACCAGCGGGCGTGCCCGCGCGCGGCACTGAACCCTTACAGCCTTCTTTCCCTCCAAGGAGTCTTGTGCCCGTACCGACCCCGGAGTGCCGCGGATGCCGGTGAATGAGCGGCAGATCGCCGAATTCGCCGAGCATCACCTGTGGAAGTTCCCGTTCGACACCAGCCCCCGCCACCTCGCGGGCCGCGGAGACCCCCGCCATTTCACCCACGGACTCGCCGCCGCCGGATGGACCCGCGCCTCCTCCGATCCGCTGAGCCCGGAGTTCGTCCTGCGCAGCCCGGATCGCCGCACCAGCCTGCGCTTCGACCCATACAACA
Source organism: Streptomyces sp. NPDC056987 (assembly GCF_042673865.1). Lineage (NCBI taxonomy): Bacteria > Bacillati > Actinomycetota > Actinomycetes > Kitasatosporales > Streptomycetaceae > Streptomyces > Streptomyces sp. NPDC056987. The sequence goes on along the minus strand of NZ_JBHURV010000054.1, from coordinate 32,809 downwards.
GCCATTGGTGGCATCTACGGGCCGGACCTACCGGCAACAGGCCGGGCTGGGGTGCGTCGTTCAGCAAGCTCGTGCCGGCGGAGATCCTGGGCAGCCTCACCGACGCCCTCCACACCCCGGCCCCGGCCAAGGACCCCGACCCCTGGCAGACACTGACCGCGGCCGGCTGGCAGCTCGACGACCAGGGCGTCTCCCGTTCCCCGGACCGCAGGTGCCGCGTCAACCCGTACCCCCTCCACCGGCAGAAGGCGGCGACCTGGCAGATCGTCGCGCATGACCACGGATACGACGGACCCGACGGTCTCGACATCTGGTCAGCCCGGTTCGACGACCGCACTCCCGTCCATCTGGTGAACATCTTTGTCACCGCGCTCGTCGACACCACTCCGCTCCAGCGCCCGAAGGGCGAAACCGCCGACTACAGCGCCACCACTCAGGAGCGCAGCTCGCTCACTCCGCAGCAGGTCGTCGACGCCCACACCGCCCGGCTCGACGCCCTGAGCGGTCAGGCCCGCGCCGCCCGACGCCGCAAGCCGGCCACCACCGTGGCCCCGGCACCGCCGGGGCGTACGACCACGCCGATACGGCGCTGAACCGCACCACACCCCCTGCCGGCCCCGTCCCCCGTCATCTGCCCCAAGGACTTCCTCATCTCCACGACGCCTGATCCCCAGCGCTCGTCCCTCGACCGTTTCCTGCGGGAGAGCAGGACCATCCACGATGCCTGGGACGCCTACTCCGACGAGCACACCGACCTCGACGGCTGGCCCCACGACCCCCACGCCTACGGGCTCCGCGCCGCCCGGCGGGACCGTGAGACCGCCGACGCGTTCGACACCGTCCGCGACAGCGCGCAGCATCTTCTCGCCACCGCCGAGCAGCAGTTCGCGGCCTTGCCCGGCCGGGCGGTGCAACACCGCTGGGTGTGGCAGCTCGGCACCCTGCGCGATGCTCTCGGACAGCTCGATGCCCTGCACGAGCAGTGGCTGGCGACCCGTGACAGCCTGCCCGCCGACGCGAAGCCGGGCAGCGAGGTGTTCGACGACGCGCTCGCCGAGTACCACGGCGAAGCGTGGAGTTACCTGGACGACTGGGCCACCCACGGCCACGTCATCCGCGAGATCCACACCGCCGCCGCACAGCCCGCCCGCTCCACGCCTTCCCCGTCGCCGACCGCCGTCGCCGCTCCGGTCAGGACCACCCCGGTGCGGAGGTGACAGGTGCCCAGCCGTCCCGACTTGGTTGATGTCGACTTCGTGGCGCCGCGGCATCTGGCCGGCGGTGGTGATCCTGCCTGGGTCACCGTCCCCCTGCACCGCGCCTGCGGCTGGAGCCACGGCAACGACCCCCTGATGCCGCGGGTCCTGCTCTCCAGCCCCGACCAGAGAGCCCTCCTGCGGCTGGAGCCGGCGAACGGTCTGCAGTGGTGGGCCCTGCACCACACCGCCGGACAAGGCCGCCCCGCCTGGCACATGACCTTCGGCGGCCAGACTCCCGTCGAGACCGTCGCGGCCGTCACCGACGCCCTGACCGATCCCGCCACCAGCCTGGCCACCGACACAGACCCCTACCAGCCGCTCCTGGACGCCGGGTGGAAACCCGCCCGCGGCGCGGACGGGATCTTCTCGCCCGACGGGAAGGTGCAGTTCGAGCACATCGTCACCGAGGCAAGCGACGTGTGGCTCGCCACCACCACACTCGGCCCGTCCCAGAAGCCGCTCTGGCAGGCCATGTTCCGGGAGCACACCCCGCCCGTCCTGATCAGCGCGTTCACCCGCGCCCTCGCCGACACCAGCCCGGTGCCCCGCCAGTACCTCTCGCTGACCGACCCCGCCTACGGCACCCGGCTGATCAGCCACACCCAGCGTGAACTCCCCGCCCAGCAAGTCGCCTCCGCCCTGGAGAACCGCGTCCGCGACCTCGCCGAACGCCGCCCCACCCCGCCGACGCCCCTGCGGCAACCCTCACAGTCCCCGCAGGCCGGTCCCCGCCGCCTTCGCTGACCCCGTCCCCCTGTCTCCACTTCCGGAAGCGCCCCGCCCCTTTTGCCTTCTTCTCCCAGCAGTCCCACCGACGGGTACGACATCGCCCTGCGTTTCCTCCTCGGTGCCGCCGCGATCGTCGTCCCCCTGTCCCACCTCGCCTGGCTCTGCGGCAACATCACCGCCCAGGCCACCGACAACGACTGGGCGCCCTACCAGCCCACCACCGCCCTGCTCCACCCCCACCAACTCTGGCCCCAGGCCGGCCAGATGCCCCTGCTGATCGGCACCCGGATCATCCCCGTCACCATCCTTCTCGCCCTCCTCGCCGTGGCCGGCGTCCTGTGGTCCCGCCACAAGAACCGTGCCAGTACCCGAAAGAAGATCACGGGGATGGCCAAGGCCCGGGACATCGAGCCCCTGATGGCCAAGGCGATCACCGACAAGGCCCGCTCCCTGCGCCCGAGCCTGAAAAACGCCAAGCACATCGAGGCGAAGGACACCGGCATCCTCCTGGGCAACCTCCAAGGCACCCGTCACGAGGTCCGCATGGGATACGAGGACGTCGCCGTCGCGATCATGGCCCCGCGCTCCGGCAAAACGACCTCGCTCGCGATCCCCTCCATGCTTGCCGCCCCGGGCCCGGTCCTGCTGACCTCCAACAAAGCCGCGGGCGACGCGTTCACCGCGACCCTCGACGCACGAGGGCAGGCCGGGCGGACGTGGACCATGGACCCGCAGCAGATCGCCCACGCCGAACGCACCATGTGGTGGAACCCCTTGGCCGACGCCAAGACCCTCGACGGAGCCGGCCGTCTGGCCGGGCATTTCCTCGCCGCCAGCGTGGACGCCTCCCAGCAAGGGGACTTCTGGTCCAAAGCCGGATCCAACATCCTGTCCCAGCTCTTCCTCGCCGCGGCGCTCGACGAACGGCCCATCACCGACGTCATGCAGTGGCTCGCCTTCCCCGCCGACCGCACCCCCCTCGACATCCTCCGCGACCACGACTTCACCCCCGTCGCAGCCCAGCTCAAAGGCACCGTCGAAGGACCACCCGAAACACGCGACGGCATCTACGAAACCGCCCGCCAGTACGCCGCCGCCCTCCTCAACCCCGAGATCGCCGCCTGGGTCACCCCCCAGAAGAACGTCGAGGAATTCCGGCCCTCCGGGTTCGTCACCTCCACCGACACTCTCTACCTCCTGTCGAAGGACGGCGGCGGCGGAGCCAGCGCGCTGATCGCCGCGTGCGCGGACTCCGTGATGCGGGCGGCGACCGCCCAGGCCGAACGCGCCGGCGGGCGCCTCGACCCGCCCATGCTCGCGATCCTCGACGAGGCCGCCAACGTCTGCAAGATCAGCGATCTCCCGGACCTGTACTCCCACTTGGGGTCGCGCGGGATCATCCCCATCACGATCCTCCAGTCCTACCGCCAGGGCCAGAAAGTCTGGGGCGACGCCGGCATGGACGCCCTGTGGTCCGCCTCGACGGTGAAGGTCATCGGCTCCGGCATCGACGACCCGGACTTCGCCGACAAGCTCTCCCGCCTGATCGGGGACCACGACGTGGAGACCCTTTCCACCTCGCACTCCGAGTCCGGCAAGTCCACCTCCGTGTCGATGCGGCAGGAGAGGATCCTGCCCGCCGACGCGATCCGCGCCCTCGCCAAGGGCACCGCCCTGTGCTTCGCCACCGGCATGCGCGCCGCCCTGCTCGACCTGCGCCCCTGGTACCTCGAACCCGGCGCCGGCGAACTGTCCGCCGCCTCCGCCCACGCATCGAAAGCCATCACCGAACGCGCCATCGCGAAGCACGCGCCGGCACGTTCCGATGTCGGGAAGGCCGCGTGAGCCAGGCCAGGCTGCGCCTGGTGCCGGTCCGTCTCCGTGAAGCGAAGGAATTCGTGCACGCGTGGCACCGCCACCACCCACCGCCCGTCGGACACATCTTCTCTGTCGGAGCAGCCGACGAGGAAGGCATCCTGCACGCGGTGGCCGTCGTCGGGCGGCCGGTGGCCCGTCACTTCGACGACGGCGCCACCCTCGAAGTCACCCGCACCGCCAGCGACGGCACACGCAACGCGAACTCCCTGCTGTACGGGGCATCCTGGCGGGCGGCGAAAGCGCTCGGATACCGGCGGCTGATCACCTACACACAGCACGCCGAGAGCGGCGCGTCCCTGCGCGGCGCGGGCTGGCACCTGATCGCCAGCCGTCCACCCCGGGCCGGATGGCACACCCCAGCCCGCCCCCGCACCGGCCACGACAACGACCACATCGCCCGCTTCCTCTGGCAAGCCCCTTGAATCACATGCCCGGTGACACGCCGCTCGTGGGCCTGCCATGCGTATGGACCGGTCCGGTCAACATCGCGCGCGCCTGCTCGACCATGGCCTTGCCCGCGCCACCACAGCCCCTTCCGAAAGGCACGCTCCTTGGCTCTCACCGACCATCACGACGTGTTCGTCGGGTCAACCGGCGACGGTCACACCTTCCTAGTCCTCAACCGCCACATCAACGGCGCCGACCGGCTCCTGACCGAGGCCGGATTCACCGCCCGCGCCCACCACGGGCGCACCGTCTACCTCCCGCCCGGCACGGCCGACGACGCGTTCGAACGGGCCCGTGCGGCGGCTTACCAGCTGCTCGCCCACACCATGGACTTCGTCGACCTCGCCGCCACAACCCGCTGGAACCCGGCTCACCCCAGGCCGGAGCCCGACGTGCACTTCCGGTTCACCGACGGCGCGGCGACGGCGACCACCGGTGTGGACCGGGCGGGCGTCGTCCTGACCCTGCACGGTTTCACGCCCGGTGCCGCCGGTACCCCGTACGCGCTGGCGCCCGGGCTGGACGAGCGCGATGCCGTGAACACGGTGGCGCGGGCCGAAGCCCACCTCTACGCCGAGGGCTTCGGCGTGAGCATCGATCTCGGCATCGCGACACCGGAAGTGATCCCGCCCGCCCCCGGCCGGACAGCCACCGCCGGCTCCAGCACTCCGGCCCCGCAGCGCAGCCGGCCCCGTACCCGCTGAAGCCCGTTCGAGCAAGGAGAGCGTCTACCCACCTCATGCGCCAGATCGACCTTCTCGCGCAGATCGACAGTCTGCGTCAGCTCGGCCGCGACTTCGCCACCCTCCACGCAACCGTCCAGAAGCTGGAAGTCCGGCCCGGCAGCGACGCATTGCTCCTTCTCGGCCCTCATATCCTCGCCGTCAACGAGCTGGTCGGCCGGGCCCTGGTCCGGCTGACCGCTCTCGACGGCAGCCAGTACACCGCCGTCCCCGGCAGCCGCTACACCCTGAAGTCCCTCTCCTCCATCGTCTCCACCGCCTCCCTGGCCGCATCGGGCCTCGCAACAACCCTGTATGCCAACCCTCCCGACGCAGCGGGATATGACGACGACCCTTCGACGCAAGAGGCGGCGGCGCGCCAGGCCGTACCGGCCCTCGCCGGATTCCTCTCCGACGCCGCCCGCCAGCTAGACCGTTGTGCGGCCACCTGTCAGTCCGCCGCCGCGGACATCGTCCGGAACCTCAAGAACCATCCAGAACAGCAGCCTGCACTCCCGGACCTGACGCCCGCCCAGTACGGCGTGCTCCGGAAGGTGGCAGAAGGCGGAGCCCGGCGCTACGTCCGAGCCCGCGGCAAGGGCATCGTGGTCCGGGCTGCAGACGGCACCCCGCTCCGTCCCGCCGCTTTCGGCACGCTGGCCAAGCATCGTCTGGTCAGCGTCGACGCCCTTGTTTCCCCGTTGGTGGGACAGGAGATCACGGTCACTGCCGCCGGCGAGCTTGCCCTGGACATGCAGCCGACCGCCCGCGCGCGCCCTGCGGTGGCGCCGGTGCAGAAGCCGCTCAGCCCACCGCACCGATAGACGACGCGCCCTTGGTCGCGTTACAGGCCGGGCGCTCGCGTCACCGCACCTGTCTGCCGTTCCCCGCGAGTCCCGCAGCGAGCGGCCGGCCTCCTCTCACCCGCCTGGAGCCTCTACGTCCGCCGATACCCCCACGCCCCATGATCTCGCCCGTGCTCTCGCGCACTGGATCGCCCCCAGGGCCGCTCCGCGGGACGTAATCGTCAGCTTCCGTGTCCGGCCCCAAGCACCCGCCGAGTTCCGCCACAGGAGCGGTGGCGGGCCGGTCACCGTGATCGCCCAGGGGCTGCACGCGCAGCTCTACGGCCTGCCCACCGCCCCCGACCCGCTGCCCACCGCGCTCGGCGCACTCCTCCAGACCACCCGCGCCACACAGAGCGGACCTCAGCGGAGCGCGGTGCTGCGGCGGGTCGCCGACCAGCTCCGCGACGGGGCCGAAATCATCAAGGACTCCCAGTACCGGGCCCAGTGGGACCGCCTGCCCGACGACATCGCCGTGCAGCTCCGCCAGGCACACGACCTCGCCCAGCAACTCGCCGACATCCTCGACCACGTCGCCCCCGCCTTCACCAACCCCGTGGCCGCTGCGGCTGGTTCGCCCTCACCGGCCTCGGCACGGGGGCAGGACGGGGCTGTAGCCGCTCCGGCGCACGCCTCGGCGCCGCAACCAGGCCGCCGCCGCTAGACCAACCCGCTGACCGGCAGCCCCCTGCCGGGACTCGTAGTGGCCTCCCTTCCGAAGCTTTTCACGTCTCGTACCGTCTCCCCCTCAGGAATGACTATTTCCCCGACCCCGCAGTTCCTGGCCCTTTCTCTAGGCGCCGGAGTCCAGTCCAGTACACTGCTCGCCCTGTCCGCCGAAGGAATTCTCCCCAAGGTCGATTACGCGATCTTCGCCGACACCGGATGGGAACCTGCAGCCGTCTATGCCCATCTCGACCGTATCGAAAAGGAGATAGCCGAACCGGCCGGAATCCCCGTCCTCCGCGTCACCTCGGGAAACATCCGGGACGACGCGCTCGATCCCGGGCACCGGTTCGCTTCCATGCCCCTGTACGTCCTGAACAGGGATGGAAAGCAGGGAATGACCCGACGCCAGTGCACCGGCGAATACAAAATAAAGCCGATCAAGAAGAAGGTCCGCGAACTCCTCGGATACCCCCACCCGCAGCGCATCCCGAAGAATGTGTTCGTCGAGCAGTGGGTCGGGATTTCCACGGACGAATTCCACCGGGCCAAGGACGCCGACGTCCGCTACATGCGCAACCGGCATCCGCTCATCGACATCGGCTGGTCACGCAGCGACTGCATCCGCTACCTCACGGCGCTCGGCCTCGCGGACACCCCGAAATCCTCCTGTCTGGGCTGCCCGTTCCACGGGAACGCGCAGTGGCGGCACATCCGCGACACCAGCCCCGATGAGTGGCAGGACGTCGTGGAGTTCGACGCCGCGATCCGCCAGGGCAACGCCCGCGCCAACGCCGCCGGCAACCACCTGCTCGGCCAGGCATTCCTCCACCGCTCCCGCGTACCCCTCGACCAGGCCCCGATCGACCACGTCACCGCAGCCGAATGGGCCGCCCTCCAGCCCCAACTCGACAGCACCCCGGACGCGGAGGAACTGGAGCAGGGGGTCGTGGACGGCTGCTCCCCCTGGGCGTGCCGCGGTGACGCGGATGCGGTGCGGGACGGCTTCGGTCTGGCTTCGTGAGGGGGGTCGTCCTTGATTTGTTCGCGGGTCCGGGCGGCTGGAGTCACGCTCTGAGCGTGCTCGGGGCCCGGGATGTGGGTCTGGAGTGGGATGAGTGGGCGTGCCGGACCCGTCGACGGGCTGGGCAGTTGACGGTGCGGACGGATGTGGCGGCGTATCCGACGTGGCCGTGGCTCGGCCGGACGAAGGGGTTCCTGGCGAGTCCGCCGTGTCAGGCGTGGTCGACGGCCGGTAAGCGGCTGGGGCTGGTGGACCAGCCGCTGGTCCACCAGGCGGTCGCCGACCTCGCAGCCGGCCGCGACACCCGCGACCAACTTCTCACGGCCTGCCGGGACGTGCGTTCCCTCCTGGCCGCCGAGCCCATGCGCTACCTCCACGCCCTGAACACCGTGGGCGAGCCGGAGTGGATCGCCATGGAGGAAGTCCCCGACGTCCTGCCTCTCTGGAAGCAGTACGCCGCGGTCCTTCGGACCTGGGGATTCTCGGTGTGGACGGGGATTCTCCAGGCCGCCGACTACGGCGTTCCCCAGACGCGGAGGCGGGCGATCCTCCTCGCCTCCCGGGTACGGACCGCCGAACCCCCGGCGCCGACCCACGCCCGGGTCGCGGAGCCGGAGTCTCTGTTCGGGCCGGGCCGCGCCCGCTGGGTCAGCATGGCCGAGGCCCTGGGCTGGGGCGCCACCGACCGGCCCGTGCCCACGGTCTGCGCCGGCGGCGGACCCGGTGGAGGCGCCGAACCCTTCCCCTCCGGCTCCCGCAAAGCGCTGTCGGACGCCCGCGACCGCGGTACCTGGACACCACACCCGGACGGGATGATCGTCCCGCAGTCCCGGCGTGGGGCCGCCCTGCCCGGCGTTCAGGGCCGCCGGCCTGTCGGCACCCCGGTGGCCACGCCCGTGGCGGAGGCGCATGGGTGGTCGTGGTCGCTGCGGAGCAACAACCAGGCCAACGCCACCGTCCGGCCGGTCTCGGAACCGGCGGGGACCCTGTTCTTCGGGCACCGGGCGAACGAATGCACCTGGGTCGCCGAACCCGCCCTCCCCCACCCGGACGGCACGAGCACGGTGGCACCGGAGCCAATCCGGATCACCGCCCGCGAAGCGGGCCTGCTACAGACCTTCCCCGCCAACCACCCCTGGTCAGGAAACAAAGGCCAGCAGTTCTCCCAGATCGGCAACGCCGTCCCACCCCTCCTCGCCGCCCACCTGCTCGCCCCACACCTGGGCGTCTCCCTCAGCCCCGACGACTTCGTCCTGGCCGCCTGATGCCCACCGCCCCCGGGCCCGACGGGGACGACGGCCACGACGCACTCCCACCGCCGCAACCGGTGTACTACGCCGAGCAAGCCCTCCTCGGCGCCCTCCTCCTCGAACCCCACCGCCACGGCGACCTGACCGGGATCAACGCCGGATCGTTCTCCAACGCCGCGCACGGCGCCGTGTTCACCGCGATCCGAAACCTCCCGGTCCCCGATCGGGTCCAGCACGCGCAGAGCACGACCTGGCTCAACGAGGTGCTCGCCACCGCCCGCGAGCAGGCGCGCGGGCTGACGGCCTCGTACCTGCAGACCCTGATCCAAGCATGCCCACACCCCCGTCACGCAGCGGTGTACGCACGAATGATCGAGGACGATCACGCCCGACGCATGCTGCGCTGCCAGGCCCAGCGTCTCGCACAGACCCCGACCGACCCTGCCCTCCCGTACCCGGTTCTCGCCGCCCTTGCCGAGGCCGACGCACTGGCGAGGATCGTGGACGAACTCGCCGCGCGGTTCCCTCCCACCCCCGGCGCCCTGCCCCGCACACCCCCACCACCGCCGCGCCCCACCTTCACCGGCCATGAGGAAGCAATCGACGAGGAACGGCTCCTGCTCGCAACCACGACCTTGCACCCCTCCGAAATCGAACGGATGCAATGGCTGACCGGGAACGACTTCATCCACCCCCTCCACGCCGGCCTCTGGAGCTGCCTCACCACTCTCAACCGGCACGGCGCCCCCATCGACCCGGTCACCGTCCTGTGGGAAGCCCAGCAGAGAGGACTACTCGGCACCGCAGTCGTGCCCGCAGATCTGATCGGCCTCCTCGCGGAGCCAGCCGGATCCGCACCCTACTGGGGAGAACGCATTCTTCAACGAGCCGTCCTGACGACCGCGTATGAAGTGGGCATGCGTATCGAGGCGTTCACCGACGGCCCAGCCACCACGCCGTACCAGCTCGTCCTCGGCAGCCGACGCGCCCTGGCCGACCTCCACGCCGTGCGCACCCGCTGGAACCACGCCACCTCCCCACCCCGGGTGACGAAGCACGCGCGGACCAGGTCCTCGGCGCCGCCGCGAGCCGGCCCCCCGCACACAGCGGCTCCTTCCGCATCACGCCCCTCCCGCTGACCCCGACCGCCGTCGGCCCGGCCCCTCAGCCCAGCCGGCGGCTCGAAACGAGGCACACCTTTGACCACGCCCTCCATCGACGCGCAGGTTCGCTTCGATACCCACCCCAGCCACCCCAGTGCCGTGACTGCCACCCTCACCGGCACGCAGCACCGCACCGCCCACGCCCTCCTGACCGCCCACGGGTTCGAAGCCGTCGACGAGCACAACCTCGTGCTGGCCCGCATCGACCACGAGGAGCCCTACTGGGCCCAGCAGAGCGCCCAGAAGCTGGCGGACGAGGAGGGCGTGGCCGTCGAGATCACGCCCCGGCTGCGTGGGGCGATCGACGAGGAGTGGACCTGGGCGAACTACCCGATGTCCTGGTGCACCCGCCGGGAGATCCGGGAGGTCTCCGACCAGGCCAACCAGCTTTACGAGGACATCCGTCGCGGGCGTCTGGTCATCCACGCGCACGCGGAGGACGGGGGGACCACCGTCACGGTCGGTACGTACCGGGGCGGCACGAGCGTCTACCTCCACGGGGAGAACCACCTGCGGCAGATCGCCGGCACCTTCGACTCCCCGGCCCAGGCCATCGCCGCCTTCGAACGCCTCCACGGCACGACCATGCGGTCCGGCCCCGCACCGGCTACCGAAACCGAGCAGCAGACCGCCGAAGCCCGCACCTCCCTGGCCACACCGGCAGCGGACTCCGCCTCCACCCCACAGGCCGGACCGGACGAGCCGAGGAAAGAGCTCGTCCCGGCGTATGCCGCCGACCCGGGTAACCACGAAGCCCTCCTCGACACGTTCCTCGACGAGCTGGGCGAGTGGCAGAAGTACCGGACGTGGGTCGAGAACACGACCATCGCCACCCATGAGTCCCTCACTCTGCGGATCGAGTTCGTCCACGAGGCATACGTCGACGATGTCGCCTGGACGATCGCCGCCTACGAATCCCCTACTGGTCCCCGTGTCTGGCACCTCACCGCGACCTCCGCCACCCCGGTCGGCATCATGGAAGTCCTCCTCGACAGCCTCGCCACCCAGGACGCCTGGGCCCAGGAAGCCGACGCTCTCAACGAACAGACCGTCGCCCAGGCCATGAGACCACTGGCCGACGAAGGCTGGTCCCAGAAGGTCGACAGCCGCCAGATCCAATGGTCAGAACCCACCGGCAAGCCCGCCGGCGCCGTATTCAACGCCTACGCCACCACCCAGGCCGAAAACCTCCTGCCCGCCTGGACCATCTGGGGCGGCAACCACAAAGACCACCCCACCTGGGCCATCCGCTGCTCCCCCCACACCCCCGCCCAACTCCTCGCCGACCTCACCTACGACCTCATCCACGGCGAAGTCCTCCAACAGGTCTCACCGCCCGCCCTGGTGCGATCCCCACACCCCGCCGAGCAGGCAACAGCCCCCGCGCCGACGGCACCACCGCACCCCCTCACCCGACGCAACCGATAAACCGGGCAGACGGCGCTGTTGCAGCACCGGAACAGGCCCCTCCCCGACGCCGACCCATCCAGACCGTGCGCTGACCGCTCCGCACCGGGCGCCCAGACGGGCAACCGTCACTCTCTCCCGCCCGGGTGCCTGGCGCGTACGAGACTTCGGGGACGGCGCCACGCCGGTGTCCGCCACCGAGCCGGCCACGGGGATGTACAACAACGTGTACCGCGTGGTCCTGGCCGGACGGGACCGGCCGGTGATCCTGCGGGTCGCGCCGGAAGAGGCCCGCCAGTTCCGCAGCGAGCGCCACCTGATGCGTAACGAGTGCGCGAGTCAGCCGTGGCTGGCGGTGATCGCGCCGCTGATGCCGCGGGTCCTCGTGGTGGACTGGTCGCACGAGGTGATCGGCCGGGACTGGATGATCCAGACCCGCCTGGACGGCGTCCCGGCCCCTGAGCACCTGGGGGCGTATCTGCGTGCGGCGTGGCCGGTGTCCTTACGGCAGATGGGCGCCGTCGCCCGCTCCGTGCACGATGTGCGGCGCCCGTATTTCGGGCCCGTCCGCGGCCCGGGGTACGGGACGTGGAGCGAGGCGGTGATCACGTCGCTGGAGGAGATCGCCGCCGACATGGACGGTGCCGGCCTGGATGCGGCCGACGTACGGAAGGTGGCCGCGGTGGCCGTGCACGAGCGTGCCGTACTCGACGAGATCACGGAACCGGGGCTGCTGACCGGGGATTTGTGGACGGTTCACTTGGCAAGTCCAATGTCGGATGTACTCCTGCCGGGTTCCCGAAGTGAAGGCTCTTCATCAACGTCTCGGTGACGATACTTTGGCGATGCGTGCATCCGTTGGCAGACTGCTGACGCTGCTCGGGTGGTCCGGGCCGCAACCGCGACGGGGGTAGCTATGGCAACGATCGGGTTGGCCGCGGCGATTGAGGAGCTGCGGCAGGAGCTCTACCGGGCTCAGGAACATGGTGGCCAGCAGCAGTTCGCTTTTCAGATCGAGGAAGCCCAGTTGGAACTGCTGCTGGAGCTGCGCAATGACGTGAAGGGCGAGGGGAAGCTGCAGTTCGGGGTAGCCACTGTGAGCGGGGGCGGATCGGACTCCTCGGTCCGGTCGCACAAGCTGACGTTGAAGCTACAGGTCAAGGACCGTGCCGCGGGCGGGGTCAGCCCCGAAATCAGCGGCAGGCAGTCCGGCTCCTGGGACGAGGAGGGTTGAGTTGAAACGGCAAAGGCTGGCCCTCATCCGTGTCGGCGACGATGGCGAGTTCGTCCGCATAGGCACCGGTTATCTGATCGCGCCGCGCTTGGTACTCACCGCCCGGCACGTCGTTAGGGAGAGCACGGGGACCCCGTGGCCTCGGATCGACGTGCGTGTGGGGCACCCCCGGGACGCCGATACACAACGCTGCCCGGCAGTGGTCTGCTGGACTCATCCGGATGATCGCGATGTCGCTCTGCTGCTGTTGGAGCGTTCAGTCGAGGTGCCCGGCACGGTGCGCTGGGGCCAGCCCGTCGGCAACGACCCGCTGCGCTATTACGGTCTTGGGTACCCGTCGGCGGCCCTTAAGGACGGGCAGCGCAGCGTTGAGCAGCTGGAGGGTCAGCTGCCTCCTCAAGCCGGTGGCTTCGGCGCCCGGGACCTCTATGTCCTGAACCAAGTTTCTTTCCCAGGGGTGCGTTCGGGCGAGCAAGCGTGGTCCGGAACCTCTGGCGCCGCGGTATTTTGCCAGGACTATCTCGTCGGAGTGGTCATCCACGATGATGACGCGTTCGAGAACCGACGTCTGCATGCCTGTCCGTCTCGTTCCTTCACGGACGAGCCCAAATTCGCTGAACTCCTGCAGAAATACGGCGATGGCCCCCCTCCGCTGGTCGACATCAGCGCCACCCGGTCGTCAGAGGCGGGACTTGCGCCCCGCGACTGCGCGTTTCGCAGCCATAAGGCATGGATCGAGCAGTACGACCTCCTCCCCGACCGGTTGTTGGACCGCGAGGACGAGTTACGGGAGCTGGAGTTCTACGCTGCTGAAAACGTCTCGGGCCGGTCCAAGTACGTGTGGTGGCAGGCCGAATCAAAGGCAGGGAAGTCGGCCCTGCTTGCCTGGTTCGTGATGCACCGCCAACCGGACAACGTCGACATCGTCAGCTATTTCATCGCGGAGCGCCTCGCTAACAACAACCGTGACTACTTCCTCTCCACAGTGACGGGCCAACTGGCCGCTCTCGTCGGCAGCGAAGCCCCGCCCCCTGCCGTCGGGCGGCTCGCACAGGATCTGTTCGTCCTCTACCAGGACGCTGCGCATGCATGCGCAGCGCGCGGCCGGACCCTGCTCCTCGTCGTGGATGGCCTCGACGAGGACGGGCGTTCGGACGGGCGCAGCATCGCCGCCCTGCTGCCCAAGGACCCGCCGCCTGGGATGCGCGTGATAGTCACAGGTCGGCCCAACCCGCCCGTACCTGACGACGTTCCGGACGGGCACCCTCTCCACGACCCGACCATCCTCCGCCCGCTCGCGGCCTCACCTGAGGCTGGCCGCGTCACGGAGCGGGCCTCGCGGGAACTGCAGCGACTGCTGGACGACGAGCCACTCGGCAACGCCCTCCTCGGCCTGCTGACGGTGGCCCAGGGCGGCCTGACCGACACGGACCTGGCCGAACTAACCGATACTCAGCCGCACCAGGTTAGGAAACGGCTCCGCGGCATGACAGGCCGCAGTTTCGTCCCCGACCGCAACGGACATGGCCTCGTGGCGCACCCTGCAGAAAGCTCCCCTAGGCATGTCCTGAAACACCAAGGGCTGCGTAAGCAGGCTCTGGAAGGGCTGGGCGACCGTGCCGCGGCCAAGTACGAAGCACAGTTGCACGCCTGGGCAGACAGCTACCGGACCAAGGGATGGCCCCCCGGCACCACCCCGCTCTACCTGCTCTACGACTACACGCGCATGCTGCGTAACAAGGGTGACACCGAGCGGCTGTCCCTGTTCGTCCTCGACCCGCGTCGTCAGCGGGCTCTCCTGGACCGCTCGTCAGTCGATACCGCGCTGTCCGAAGTCGAGCTGGCCCGTCACGTGATCGAGCGTGAGACACCGGGCGATCTCAACGTGTTGGCGGCGATCGCGGCGTCCAGGGACATCTTGTCCGAACGCGCCACGGTGCTGCCCGCGAGCATTCCGCTGGCATTCGCCTGGGTGGGACATCCACAGCGCGCCATGGATCTCGCCCTCGCCTCCCCACACCCAACTGACAAGGCCACCCGGCTGGCCCAGGTAGCCCGAGTACTGGCGAAAACCGATCTTGAGCACGCCACCCAGGCTGCCGAGGAGGCCACCCGCTGGGCCAAACAGGCCCGTCAGGAGTCGACTCCTTCCGGCGGGGATGAATATGACGCCGAGGAGGCCGTAGGGGAAGCCGCGGTGGCTCTAATCGCAGTCGGCGAGGACCATCTGGGGCGCGATCTACTTGGTTCACTCCAGCCCCACCTATACGGAGGTTATCCATTCCAGTGCGAGATGGCGGTGGAAGCGTCCTCCGCCGCCCGCACGCGGTCTCCCGCGCTCGCCGAGGAGTTGCTCGACCAGGCCGAGGTGTACGCCGAAGAAATGGTGGGCGGGCATCTCACGGACCAGACCGCGCCCATTCAAGCGTGGACAGTGATCGCCGGTGCTGGCCCCGAGCGAGCAGCCCGGCTGTACGAACGGATCAGCGAGTACGCCCATGCGTATCCGGCCCGTCTTGGAGCCGTCGACGTCCTGGCCGCCGCCGCCTCGGCTCTGGTCACAGGCCGCCCCGATGACGCAGTCACCCTGGCTCAGCGGGCAGGTCAACGTCTGGGGGCAGCACTGCGCGCTCCGCAGTCGCTGCCAGACGACGAGGCATCCCATCTGTCCTGGTTTCTGGGCTCCATGCTGTCGAACGTGGCGCGAGCGCTGGTGGATACTGGGCGGCTCGCCGATGCCCAGGAGCTTGTGGCCTTGGTGCCCGACACGATGCGAACGGGCCCGTTCGGAGAGGACGTCCTCTCCGGGGGCCGCGCCGCGATCGAGGGCGCCCCGCTCGGGGCGAGGAAGGCTACGCCTGGTGCTGAGTCTCTGGCCCAGCAGGCGTGCCAGCTTGCCAAGCAGGGAAAACCGGACGACGCGAAGGCACGGTTGCAGGAAGCCATGGAGTCGTTCGCGCAATCTCCAGAAGGCACTCGCCGGCAGGAATGGCTGGTACCCCTTGCTGGCGCGCTCAGCACAATCGGTGATCCTGCAGCTGCCGAGCAGCTCGCCAAGAGCCTCCAGGGCCGAGAGCAGGTGCGGGCACTCGCGGCCGTCTCCATCTCGACCGCGGCTGCAGGCCACCTAGCCGAAGCACGGCGGCTGGCGCACGAGGCAGCCGACCGTGCCCGGATGCTGGAGGACACCGCCTACTTCTTCTTCCATGAAGGTGCCCCCGGCATGGACAAGGAGGCCATGGAGGCCGCAGCGCAAGCCTTGGCCCATGCCGGAGAACGTGACCCTGCTCTGTCGCTCGCTGACGAGGTGGGCAGAACGGATGACGGCACCCGGAACAGCCGGAGCGGGCGTGTGCTCGTTGCTGTGGCAGCCGGGCTGCGTGTCCATGACCCGGCCGCCGCCGCCGAGCTCATCGACCAGGAGCGAGAAAGGCTGCTGGCCGCGGAGGTTGAGCCGGGTGGCCGGCGGGGTCGCATCGCCGGGCTTGCGGAACTCCTCGTGGCCATCGGCGGAGCGGACCGGGCGTGCAGAGAGCGCCTTCGCCGGGAGGTTGGGCGAATGTGGGCGGAGCGGCGCTCAGGGCAGTTATCGGTCGAGGACATCCTCGTGGTGGTGGTCCTAGCCGCCCGAAGGCAGCGTGAGTATGCTCGCAGCCTACTTGCGGAATGCGAGCGGAGCACGGAGTCCATCCCTCCGTGGGAGTTGCCGACGGGAGGCTTCGCGATCGCCCACGCCCTGTTCGGCGATCTCGCCGCCGCCCAGCGCTGCGCGAGTGACCACAATGCTCCGTACGACCGCGCCGAAGCGTTCGCGGCCGTTGCTGCCTACCTCGCCGGGACTCGGGCAGACATGGTGCCAACGTCTTACTCGGGGTTCCCCCAAACACTCCTGAGCCTCGCCCTACAGGAGGTACCTCCCACCACGAAGAGCACTGACGACGCGGCGCATCGCTTCTTGGCAACCGCCCTCGCCGGTGACGGCTGGCACCACGTTCTTCCGCTCCTGGCGCGCATCGCGCCCGAAGCCGTGGAGCGTGTCCGGGACATCGTCTTCACCCACCGCTCGCTGTAGATCGACGTCCATCCGTCGGTTCCTGTGGTCACGTAACCACGTGACCTCGACGTATACCCCCCTGCGGGACGCATGAGGGGCCAGCAGGCTGAGCGACCCCAACCGAATGCCGTAGCCGAGGGTACGGTCAGGCCACAGTGGAGAGGACCTGCGTCATCGCCTGGTAACTGTCCTTCACTCCGTCGAGATTGCCGAGGCGGTGGCGCTCCAGAACGGACGGCGCCGAGGTGCCGGGCTTCGTAGATCTGCAAGCGCCAGGTCGTGGCGTCGGACTTGTCCAGGGTGCCGTAGGTCTCCCAGAACGCCTGCCGCTGATCGGACTCGGCCGTGACCACGCGGACGGTCCAGTCAGCTGCAGGGAAGCCCGTCAAGGTCCGGTCGAAGTCGTACGTGTCGGTGATCGCGGGCTCCGGGGAGTGGCGGTCAAGCTGGGTGTTCGGGAGCCACAGGTCCCCGAGGCACCGCAGACTCTCTGTCCGAAGCCGGAGTGTCGACGGTCACGTAATTCGGCTCTGTCGCTGATCTTGTGATCGGGCGGGTCAGGATCTGTGCAGGATGCGGGTGCGGAGGAGGTCGAAGTTGGCCCGGCCGTATCCGTCCCTTTTGATCCGCTTCACCCTCGTGTTCTGACCCTCGACCTGGCCTGAGCTCCAGGAACTGGACAGGCCGGCGATGACGGCGTCCTGGTCCCGGCGCAGGCCGTTGACCAGGGAGTGCAATGCGGGGAGGTCGTCGTGTTCGACGCGTTCCATCCAGGCGGGGAGTTCGCTGCCGGTCAGGTCCCGCATCATCGCGGCGAAGTCACGGACGTGCCGGGTGACCGCGTCCAGTTCGGGACAGCCCGCACGGACCTCCTTGAGCGCGAGGGCGTCCTCGTCCAGGAGGTTGCCGGGGTTCGTCATGATCCATCGGGCGAGGCCGCGGGGCCGGGGAGCCACGCGGGGCGCTGCAGGTGCGGAGATGGAGGACTTGAAGGGGCGGAGGTAGCGGCGGGTGGTCTGGATGCTGCCTGGGAAGCCCAAGGCGCGGATCTCCCGGTGGAGTTGGGCGCTGTCGTGGCAGCCGTCGTTCCACCGCTGGTGAAGGTGGGCGGTGTACGGGTCGAGGATACTGGTGCGGTTCGTCGCCTTGACGAGCAGTTCGTCGATGCTGGTGGCGCGGGCGAAGCGGCGCACGGTGGACCGGTCCAGCCGCAGCGTCCGGCAGATCCCCTCCAGCGAACTGCCGTCGGCCAGGAGTTGCTGCACGGCGGCGTACCGTTCCTTTGTCCTGGTCACCAGGCGGCGCTCGCGCCCGCAGACGTCGAGCGTGGAGTCGGTAGCGGGCGGCGGCAGCTGCCAGATGTCGTCTCCAGGCGGCGGAGTGACCGGTACGGTCTTCGTGAACGCGGTCCGGATGCAGGCATGATGGGCGCCGACGGTCTTCTCCACGGCTTCGCCGAGGTTCTTCCACAAGTGCCAGCCATCGGCAATCTGCGCCGCCAGGGGAGCGCCGGTGCGGGCGCCCTCGGCATAGGCCCCGCCACGGTCCCTACAAATGACCTCCACCTCGGGGTGGTCACGAAGCCAGGCGGCCAGCGGTTCGGCTTCGCGTCCCGGCAGTACGTCAATCGGGCGGCGTCGTTCCAGATCCACCAAGATCGTCGAGTACGAGTCGCCCCTGCGCATGGCGAAATCATCAACACCCAGCACGCGGACCTGCCCGACTGGTTCCTCAGGAAGAGCCCGGAGGAGGCGTAACAGCGTGTCCTTGGCCACCGGGACCCCCAGGGCTACTGCGAGTCGGCTCCCCGGCCGCCCGCCCAGGGCCACCGCGATGCTGGTCAGCATCCCGCGCAGCAGCGGGGTGAAGCGGGCATGCGGGCTGGTCAGCCCGGCGACCTGTTCGACGAACGTCACGGCCGCGCAAGCGGCGTTCAGGCACCGGAAGCGGCGCACCAGCAGCTCGATCACCACCCCGGCGCCGCTGATCGCCGCGTCCGACAACCGGCGCAGATACCGGCCGTGGACCCGGCTGGACGCGCTGCCGCAGTGCGGGCACAGTCCGTCGGCCGCACGCGCGCGGGCATGCATGGTGATCCCGCCGACCGACCGTTCAACCAACTCGACTACGACACCGGCCAGATGAGGAAGAAGCGCCTCGAAACTCCGCGAAGAACACGCGAATCATGATCACAGTCGCGCCGCCCGGAGACCGCCCGATCACAAGATCAGCGACAGAGCCGAATTACGTGATCGTCGACACGCTGCGCCGAGCATGCTCATCACCGTACTCCCGCCAGCCCGGCGTCACGCAGCCGCGTGGCTGAGCCGGAACAGCTCGGCGGCGCGCTCGACATCGCTCTCACTGCGCAGTTGCACCTCCAGGTCACCCGTTCCGTGGTGGCCGAGCCCCGTCACGTCCCGGGTAAAGCCCGGTACGAGCTCCACCCCCTTCGGGTCGGCCTTGAGATAGACGAGGAGCTTGGTCCGCTGCGGCGGGCAGAGGCAGGCGAAGTTCCGCAGCCGCTGATAGGCGGCGTACTGCTTGCGCTGCACCCGGGTGACCCCCTCCCCCAGCCCCAGCAGCACCTCGTCGACCGCCCCCGCCAGCTCCACCAGAGCACGGCCCCGACCGCGGACAGCCGACGGCCTGGCCGCTCGCCGACGAACCCCCGTGGTGACGGCCGGCCCAGTGACCGAGGCCACGGTCTCCAGACCGAAGAGATCCGCACCGAAGTACCGATAGCGAACCAGGTCGATGCTGCGCCGGTGCTCCCGTACGGCGTGCACGTCGTAGCGGGTGAAGTCGCCGGCCACGCAGATCAGCCTCGGCGCGCTCCACAGGATCTGCGAGGCGGCTGTGGTCCCGAGCCGGTCGCGGACCAGGTGCCCGAACTCCGCCCGGTGGTCCATCAGCCACGCCAGGTAGAACAGTCCCTGGTTGATCACGCCCGCGTCGGTCGCACGCTTGTACTCGACGATCACCGGCGCACCGTTCTCGTCCAGGCCCAGCGAGTCGATCCGCCCGCCGTGCACGGGCCCGGTGCCGTACTCGCTCGCCAGGAACCGCACCCCCAGCAGCGCCTCCATGTGCGCCTCGACGAAGCCCTGCACATCCGCCTCGACCTCCGCCAGACGCGGCACGGCCTCCCTCACGCCACCGTTCGTGTGAAACAGCCTCAGGCCCGACACCTTCCCTCCTCGGTTCCGTACGCCGCAACGGCGAACAGATACCAGATTGTTTCCAGGAGGAGCCTCGGAGCTGTAAAGATACTGTGAGAGAGTATCAACCGGCTTCTGAGGCACTCTTGCCCCAGATCCCACATACGTCCCACGACACAGAGGGACGAGCACAGGAAGAACTGCGTTTACGCAGGTCAACCCCCGTAGCTCAGTGGATAGAGCAGGCGCCTTCTAAGCGCCTCCTCACAAACGCGTCACAATCCTCGGTCACCGCCGGACAACGACCGCCACGGGTGCGCCGATCCGGCCGCGCTCGCGGCATGAAGGGTTGCGGTCCTCGGTCGCCCCGGAAGGCGACCGCCACCCCAGTAGCGTCCGTACAGGGTGGTGCCGTGACGGTAGTTGCGATCCTCGGTCGCCCCGGAGGGCGACCGCCACTCCCTCGGGGGTTCCGCACTGCCCGGTCCAGTCGGGGTTGCGATCCTCGGTCGCCCCGGAGGGCGACCGCCACCATGCTCCTCGGTTTCGGTCGCCTCGACGGTGCGGTTGTTGCGATCCTCGGTCGCCCCGGAGGGCGACCGCCACGCGTCGGGCTGGCCCGCGATTGCGAGGAGGGCGGTGTTGCGATCCTCGGTCGCCCCGGAGGGCGACCGCCACTCGAGGACGAGCGTCCCGGTCATCTCCGCGGGCCCGTCGTTGCGATCCTCGGTCGCCCCGGAGGGCGACCGCCACCAGCGGGCCCGGAACCCCTTCCACGTCGGTGGCGGAGTTGCGATCCTCGGTCGCCCCGGAGGGCGACCGCCACCCCGGCACGACGCGGATCGGCGTGCGAACGATGACGTTGCGATCCTCGGTCGCCCCGGAGGGCGACCGCCACCCGGATAACCAGCGGAAACTGTGAATGTCAGGGTGGAAAACCTCCGAGTGAGACATCAATATGCAACCAATTCCGGCATTTTCCTTGGGTGTGGTCCGCGTGTCGCGTGCTTGCTTGGGGTTCCGAAGCTGCCCTATGCCTACAGGATGAGGTCTGCCCGGTGGGGGTGGGCGGTGGCGATGCCGAGGGTGTGGACTTCTTCCGTACCTGCGTGGGGTAGGCGGTAGATCCGGACGCTGTCGGTGTCGGCATCGATCAGGTCTTCGAGGTCGTACATCAGTGTCAGGAGTGTCTTGTCGTCGGTGACGATTTCGAACACGGATTTCTGAACGCGGATGCCGTGGCCTTCGCAGAGTTTGGCGACTTGACGCAGTCTTCGGCGGCCTTCGGGAGTGGTGGTGTCGACGTCGTAGGTGAGGAGCAGCTCCATCAGGTTGAGGTCCAGGGGAGGTAGGCGGGTAGTTCGCCTCTGAGGTGGCGCGCGAAGATGCGGGCTTGGACGACCGGCAGCAGGCCGGCGGGGACGTCGCGTCCTGCAATGGGATGCTCCCAGGTCTGGGTCTTCCAGTCCTGCCAGGCGGTGATGACGATCTTGCGGCCGTCGTCGGTGAGGCGGACGGCGCCGCCGGGCATCGTCTCGAAGTGGGTGGGGCGGAGTTGGCGGCGGTTGAGAAGGGTGAGGACGAAGCGGTCTGCGAGTACGGGGCGGAATTCTTCCATGAGGTCGAGGGCGAGCGCCGGCTTGCCGGGGCGGATGCCATGGAGGAACCCGATGTACGGGTCGAGGCCGACTTGTTCGGCAGCTCCGTGGACGAGTCCGCGCAGGAGTCCGTAGGTGTAGGAGAGCAAGGCGTTGACGGGGTCGGTGGGTGGTCGACGGTTGCGGTGGGTGAAGGTAGGGATTCCCTCGGTGGGTCGGATGGTGTCGGCGAGGGCAGCGAAGTGAGTACGGGCGGCGTTGCCTTCGGTACCCATGACGCTGTCCAGGGATGCGCAGGTGCTGGTGGCCGTGAGGCTTTCGGCGAGAGCGTCAGCGGCGTTCCGGATACGGGTCTTCGCTGCGGGGGCTGCGTCTCTGGCGGCTCTGAGGAGTATCCAGCGGCTGTTTCGGATCTTGCCTGCGGTGATGTTGCGTGCGATGGCGAGGCGCGCCTCGGTGTCTTCGTGTGCCCGGTGCTGGGCGTGCCGGAGGAGGACGTTTCCGTGGATGGCGCCGTCGAGGCGGGCGAGGTAGCGCCCTCCCCTGGTCATCCAGGTCACGGATCGTCGGTCTTGTGCGCAGCGGCTGATCAGTTCGGTAGAGAGGTTGATGTGGCCGTAGAGGACGATGGCGTCGATGCGGCGCAGGGGGAGGATCTGGCGTTTGGGGGTGTCGGGGAGATGGACGCGCAGGCTGTCCTGCTCCAGGCGGAGGTCGGCTCCCTGTGTCTGTACGTACAGGGTGTTGAGGAGTTCGGTGGTCACGCGTGGTTGTCCTGTTGGTCTGTGGGTGTGTAGAGGGTGGTGAGGGCCTGGTGGTAGCGGCGGGTGCCAGCGAGCATTTTGGGCATGCAGTCGGTGGCCATGGAGCAGCGGCGGCATCGGGTGTCGGCTGTGGGGGCGGGCAGGTGGCTTTGTTCGAGGAGGGTTCGTACGGCGTGGGTGGTGTCGTGTACGCGGGTCCGTAGGGCGTCGTCGACGGTGATGAGGTGGCGTCGGCGGTCGGTGGCCGAGAAGATGGCGGCTTGGGGCACGGGCTGGTGGAACATTGCTTCGAGGCAGATGGCCTGTGCGGCTGCTTGGGTGTCTGCGGGTCCGCCGGCGATGTAGCGGCCGGATTTGTGTTCGATCGGCAGGATGCGGCCGTCGTTGTGCAGTTCTACGGTGTCGCAGATTCCGGTGAGGCCGTATCCGTCGTGCCAGACGGGCAGGGCGTGGAGGGTGCGTACGGTTCCTCGTCCTTTGTTTCCCGGGGTGTCGACTCGTTGGTGGAGGTGGGTGCCGCGGATGGTGGCGGCGTCGTCGGTGAAGGCGTCTTCCAGGAGGATGAGGCCGCATTGGCGGGGGCAGTAGGCGTAGTGCTCCAGGGCGGAGAGGGAGACTTGCAGGAGGTCTCCCTCTCCGGCTTGTGCGGGGTCGGGTGTGGTCATCAGAGGGGGCGCGGGACAAGGGTGGTCAGGGTGACGCCGGGTGGGAGGTTGGTGTCGCGGACGTCGACGGTGCCGTAGTCGGAGAAGCTGCGTGCGCTGGCGTCGTCGCGGGGTTTGACGGTGATCCGTTCGAACAGTTCGTGGGAGGGGGCTCGGCCGAAGGCGTCGTCGTGGGTGAAGACGTACAGACCGCGCAGGGCGAGGTTGGCTCGGGCGGCGGCGCGGTCGTGTTCGAGCATGATCTCGAAGGCGTGCCAGAAGAGGGCGAGGTCCTCGGATGTGACGCCGGTGCGGAGGGCGAGTGGGGCGCTGAAGTGTCCGGTGCCGCGGTAGAGGGCGTAGGGCACGACATGTTTGGAGCCCATTTCGGTCTCCTTGCCTTTGTTGTCGGTGTCTCCTCCTTCCGCGCGTTCGTTCCATGCTTTGACGTCCTCCTCCTTGGTGGGGGTGACGCGGGTGATTCCGATGTCGAGGGGGGTGATGCGGTCGATGGAGCGGGAGAATCCGATCTGGACGGGGCCTTGGACGCGTCCGGCCTGCTTGTCGCGCTTGCCGGTCGTCATGACGGCGCCGAACATGCGGACGTCGAAGAAGTTGCGGCACATCCATTGCTGTGCCGTCTTCTGGTCGTGCGCGGCGCCGGTGGTGTAGGCGCGTTCGTGCTGGCTGTTGAGAGCGGTGCCGGCCTCGACGTAGATCTCCCTGCCCTCGCGGGGTTCGACGGAGTTGATGAGGGCGACGGTGTTGCGGATCTTCCGTTTGATGGCTACGTCGGTGATCAGTCCCTGGCCGCTGACGGGGTCGGTGCGGGGCAGGCCGCCTGTGTCGGGGTCTCCGTTGGCGTTGGAGTCGACGGCCTCGATGAGGAAGACGAAGTCGTGCTTGCGTGCGGGGTCCAGGTGGGCAGCGGTCATGGCGGGAATGGCTCCTTCGATGGGTGGGGCGCTGGGTCTGCCGGTTGCCGAGTCAGGCGGTAGCGGTGTCCTGGACGGGTTCGCCCTGAGCGGGAACGGCGGCCAGTTTGCGTTCGTTGGCGGCCCGGCGCCGTGCCAGGTCTTCGTGGCGCTCGTGGGAGTACCCGATGATGAAACGGCCCTGCTGGACGTCGGTGAGGTGGCCCGGCAGGTCGTCGCACACCTTGCTGTAGACCTCAAGGAGGCGGCTCTCCAGCGCGTAGAAGGCGGGCGAGTTGTCCCGGTGCAGCCGCTTGAGGTGGGCTCCGGAGTCGATGAACAGCCGGCGCAAGGTGGTGCTGGGAGTCATGACGGCGGCGCTGAAGTACTTGTCGCGCAGCGTGGCGTTGATGTCCGGGAGGGCGGCGCGCTGCACGAGTTCCAGGACGGCGAAGAGCCGGCCGCAGAGGTAGGCGGGGTCGGTGCTGTCCTTGTCGAGTTGGGGCATCAGATGGTCCTGGAGGTCGGGGGAACGGTTGAGGAGCAGCCGCAGCAGCGCCAGCCTCGGCAGGTCGACACGCCGGTCGGCGTGGACGCGTTGCAGGAGGAGCGGGAGAGCTCGGGCGGGCGGGCGGGTGCGGTGCAGGGCACTGTGGAGCAGTTCGGCTTCCAGGCCCCGGGGTGCGCTGTCGGGTGCGTACCGTTCGCCCTGCCAGCGACCGCAGGAAAGGGCCATCTGCCACAGCCGGAAATAGCGGGCCTGGCCTGTCCATCCGTCCCAGACCCCGTGGTCCGCGTACCAGGCGGCGATGTTGCTCCGTGCCGCGGGCAGGGGTACGTCGATCCAGTCGCGGACGACGAGGCGGGCGTTGTTCAGGGCGAGGGACAAGCCGTAGAAGGCGTCGGTGTCCGTTCGGTGCGCGGCGGCGGGGTCGGGGCTGGTGCGTGTCGAGTCGATGAGGTGCTCGATGTCGGCGGCTTCCGGCTGGTCGTCGAAGAACATGGCGAGTGCGGAGTCGTGCTGGGCCTTCTTCGTCCACCACAGCAGTACTCCGTCGTCCCGGAAACGGCGCCGGTGGCGGTCCGAGGCGGCGAGGTGGTTGAGGACAGCCATGGCGCGCCCGCCGCACCGGTGACAGATGGGAGTGTTCACCAGCTGGGTCAGTCCCTCTCGGCCCTGAGCTGGGGCGTTGATACTGATGAGCTGTCCTTCGTTGCTGCCGCCAGCGGTCGGGATCGCTCCTTTCTTCACTGGCTCGGGGATCGTGGCCAGCAGGGCACGGTACTCACCGCACACCAGGCACAGCCCTGTTCGCTCCGTGCCGCCGCTTTTGCGGGACCGCACCTCCTCGCCCCACAGTCGCTGCACCGATCCCAGTTCGTGCAGCCAGCAGGTGCCGACCATGAGCGCGACCGTATCCTTCGCCTCAATGTCCTCCGGGAGGTCGAGCGTCACCGGACCGGCCGCGAACAACGCCCTGGCGGCCTCGGCTTCGGGCTCGTCCTTCGCGCCGCATGCCCAGCGCAGGGCGAGTTCACGGTAGGCGGCGTGCCGTCGGCCCGCTTCGTCTCTGTCCTTCTCCGTGACGCTGCCGTCCTTGGCCGCCTTCGGCACACCGAGCACGAACTCGGCCGTATCCACCAGGAGGTAGGGCGGCACCTTCGTACCCGACCTCTGCGCGTAGGGAACCGGCATGCTCCGAACCTGGTCGCGCTGGCGCCCTGTCACCTTAAGTTTCAGGAGCTTCGCGCTCAGACCGTCCGCGGCGATGTCCAGCACCCAGTGGATCTGCTTCTCGCGGTAGAACTCGGCGGGCAGCTCGTCAGCAATCCGGTCCCCGTACTCGGTTAGTCGCTGCAGCAGCACTGCTCAGTCCTCCGCCCCGTCTGCCCGCCAGGCGGTCAGCGGCATGGCAACCGCCTCGTCTGGCAACGGTTCCTCGGGGACCTTCAGTACCCCGTCGACGACGGAGGCACGGAACCACCGGTAGCGCTCTTCCTTCGGCCCGTACTCGATCGAGTGGAGCATCACCCCGAGTTCCTCGTGGAACTTCACGACTTGATGCTGCGGATCGGCCTTGCCGAAGGAGGCGGTGAACTCCCGGCAGCCGAGGAACGGCTGCGAGAAGCAGGCGCCACGCTCGACCCTGCGCCGCAGTTGCTCGCGGTATTTCTCCTCCGACGCCGGCGGATGCTTCGCCGACCCGGCCAGAGCTTCGGGAGTGACTTCGATCTGCGCGTGGATGCGGTAACGGACATCTCTCAAGGCCAGCGTGCTGCGCTGGTCCCGGTCATTCTCGACGTCGTAGTGGTGGAGCCGGTCGGACTGGAGCTTCCTCACCTCCTGGGAGCTGATCACCGACTTCACTTCGTTGCGGCGCACCCGCAACCAGCGCACGGGCCGCAGCACCTCGATCTTCCGCACCACATAACGGAACTGCGGCTTCCAGAAAATCGCTTCCAGCACGCCCCGGGCCGCGGACGGTGTCATCACCTGATAGCTGACCCGCTCGGTCTTCAGCTCCGGCCGCGTGAAACACGCTGCGTCCCCCCATACCTCCACTACCAGATCCGGGAAAGCCCACCCCTCATTGCTGCGCCCTTCCCTGCTGGACGCCGGCACCGTCCTTCTCATCTGCCTCATCCCATCCCTGAAAGCCCACCCTTGCCGGGACAGCACACAGGCCGGTCCAGCAAGGGCACACGAAGCCAACGGGACAACGCGAGACCGCCAGTCCCATCCTGATCCCGCACTCTAGGGGGCAGCACTGACAACCGGCCGCTGAAGGCAGAACCGCGCAGCGGGAGAGACTTGACGGGCTACCAGCTGAACCGGAACCGGAGATCAGCACGAACAGGGGACAACCGCAGAAAGACAAGAACTACGACGACGATGACCACGACGATCACCGGCGCCGCACCGTACACAGGGAATCCAGTCACACAAAAATCGTTCATCGAACCACCTTCATCTTTATGATGTGGCAACGCCTTCAACCCGACCACTTCAGCGTGCGGCAGCGGAAAGCTTCCGGGCAACGCCGCCTCGGCATGGTCATTAGTTCGAAGCGCACAGCACAGAGCGGTGGACGAAAAGATCACCTCTCGCCCACCGCCCGGACAGGCAGCAACATGCCAAACCATCAAGATATTGCGATCCTCGACCAACATTCGACACCGTCGGTCGCCAGTTCTCATTCAAAGAGAGCTTCCGGGCTCATCCTTCCACTCTCTGCGAGGTATCGGGCAAGCGCCGCTCATTCACAACACGTAGCCTCCGCGGTCCTCGGGATCGTCCGCGTCCAGTCCGCGTACCGGGTCGTAGTGCCCCCGCCACACCACGAGATCACCGATCACCGGCTCGGCCAGACCCACGCGAAGTGCTTCAGCCACCTCGTGCCGCGGAAGCGTCGCCATGTGCGGCTGCAGCCGGCGCAGTGGCTCCGGGCCCGACGGGTAGGGAGCTCGCAGCAGCGCAAGGTCCGACTCGATGGCGTCCCGTTCCTCGCCCGACTTCTCAGGACGGATCACGATGACCGACTGCGCATACTTGGTGTCGATCATCTGGAACTCTTCGGCAACGGCAGGGAAGTCCCAGTTGCAGCGCAGTTCCTGGATCTCCTCTCCCATCGCACGCCCGTCGGTGCCCTGCAGAGCCCACCGCTTCTCGTAATAGCGGCCCAACGCGTCCAGATCATCAGGCAGCGACGCGTCCGGCCCGAAAAACTCCGCGCTCGCATCCATGGCCGCCCGATATGACAGGTCCTTCGGCACACCACCGTCAACCGGCCGGAACACCACGACCGTCCCCTGCGGCAGCCGCCCGTCTCGGTTGCAGCGGCCCCCGGCCTGCTGCAGCGCCTCAGCCGGCGCCCACGCCCGGTACACCCGCGGGAAGTCCACATCCACCCCCGCCTCGATCAACGACGTGGACACCACATGCACGGGACGCCGTTCCTCAAGCTCGCCCCGAACGTGCCGGATGACCTCACGCCGGTGCTCAGCGGTCATCCTCGTCGACAGATGCCATACAGGGGCCGACACCCGCGCCCGGCCGTCATCCGCCCAGGTGAGAAGCCGGTGCAGCCGCGCCGAATCCCGCGTCGTGTTCACGATCGTCAAAACCCGGTCCCCGCCCTGGGCCCCGATCTCCTCCGCGATCGACTCCCACGTCACATCCGAATCCGTGCGCCACTCGTACCGAACCCGCCTCAACTCCTCGAAAAGGCCAGTCACGTCCTCGATCATGCTGCGCCGCGGAAGCCCCTTCAACTGCGCCAGCGACCAGAACGACGGCTGTGTCGCCGACACCAGCAGCACCGAAGCCCCGAAATGCTCCACCAGATCACGCAGCACGCTCAGGATCGGAATCAGCAGCCGGTCAGGAAGTGCCTGGACCTCGTCCAGCACGATGACCGCCCCAGCCAGCCGGTGCAGCTTGCGCATCGCGGACGGCTTCCGCGCGAACAACGACTGGAACAACTGCACCGTCGTCGTCACCACAACGGGCGCATCCCAGTTCTCCGCCGCCAACCGTGCCCACGCACCAGCACCGTCCTCCTCATCCAGCTCAACCGAACTGTGATGTTCCAGCACGACCGGGTCCGCGTCGCCGTCCAGTGGAGGATCGAGCAAGTCCCTGTACACGTCGGCGTTCTGCTGCGTAATGCTGATGTACGGAACAGCGAATACCACACGTCCAAGCCCATGCTCGGCCGCATGACGCAACGCGAACCCACCCGCCGCGATCGTCTTCGCCCCACCGGTCGGCACATGCAGCACATACATCCCAGGCACCCCCACCGCCGCTGCCAGCGCCTCCTCATACACCCGACCACGCACCGCATCTACCGGCGATGGCGGACGATCGGCAAGCAACCGCGTCCTCCTCCGCTCGAAGCGCTCCAGCAGCATCCCCATATCCACGCCCGCAGCCACCCGTGGCGCCCCGCCCGCGAAATGGGCCGCCGTATCGAGGTAGTCCGCGTCAACCACACAGCTGAACACCATGCGCGTGAACAGATCCAACGCAAGTGCCCTCCGCCGCGCCGAATCAAGCGCAGCGAGCCAGGCAGGCGGCGCGATCCGCTCGTCCCTCAAGATCTCCGGCACCACTCGGGCCACAGCCTCCGTTGCCTCGCGAGCGCGAGCCGCGTCCGGCCCGTCCCCCCGGAGTCCGGCCAGCACATCCTTGATCTTGCCCTGATCGGGCAGCCCCCCATGATGGCCCTGCACAACCGCGGCGAGCTGACGTCCTGCCGTCCTCGCAGCAAGCCCCGTACCCGCCTCCTTGTGGGGGATCCCCACCGGCCTACCCGTCGGCTCCGCGTGAAATACCAAGCGGTCCTGCCAGGAGCAGCACCCCTTGCCGACGTCATGAACCAAAGCCAGATATTCGGCCGCCTCACCTCCACCGAAGACCTCCGCGAAGGCCAAAGCCAAAGCGGCCGATCCACGCAGATGATCCTCCAGCCCATGCCGAGACCCTGATTGCGGACTACGGCTGTGCGCGAACAACTGACGACCTGACATGAATCCCCCAAGGGCCCGAAGAGCCGAGCGGTACCGAGCCGCCACCCTAAGATGGACCACTGACATCAGCGAGTACCCGAAGGGAACCTTCCCTGCCTCATGAGCCCGTCGGGCACTGCGGAACCCCAAGCACACACACGACACGCCCATCACGCCCAAGCGAAATGTCCATCTTGCAAGCTATTCAACCCTCCGCTATCTGCACACAGACCTTTCCTTTACAGTGATTCTGCAGATCGATCAGGGTGGCGGTCGCCCTCCGGGGCGGCCGAGGATCGCAACCCGATGAGCTTCCGGCCCTTCTCGGCGATGCCGACGGGGTGGCGGTCGCCCTCCGGGGCGGCCGAGGATCGCAACGGCTACCTCGCGGCCCTGCGTGAGGAAGCTGATCGCGTGGCGGTCGCCCTCCGGGGCGGCCGAGGATCGCAACATCGAGGGCGTCACCGCCTGGCGGGCCCTGACCGCGGTGGCGGTCGCCCTCCGGGGCGGCCGAGGATCGCAACCGCTTCGTCTCCGCCCGGACAACCACCCGCGCCCGGGGTGGCGGTCGCCCTCCGGGGCGGCCGAGGATCGCAACTACGACAACCCCGCGGACTTCCAGCGCTGGATAGCGACGTGGCGGTCGCCCTCCAGCGCGGCCGAGGATCGCAACAACCCTGCACGCACCGCACAGGCCATCGACCGGCTGGTGGCGGTCGCCCTCTGCGGCGGCCGCCACAGTCCAATCCGCAACAAGAAGCGAATGCGCCTTCTGGGACTTCTCTGGGACTTTCAGCTACATCAGCGGGCATGAGAGTGAAAGAACGGAAAGAGAGTTAACGCAGGTCAGCACCGTTCAAGCACCCATCACCACAGGTCGCGGCGCTCGCTGGTCTCTTCCGGGAAATCTGAAAGCCTGCGGGAAAACCACCGTCACACCCCACCTGACCTGCATCAACGCGAGGTGGGGTGGGGTGTGACGGATGGCGGCGGGCGCGATGTGGTGAAGTAGCGCCACCTTGAGGTTTTCGAGGAACTCCGTCCGTTCGTCGGCTCCCCCGTCCGCGGGCGGCCGGATCCGACACCAGGACGGTGCCGGGCGGCAGAATCCCCAGCTCTGCCTCGCCGGTTGACTTCGCCCACCTGGACGGGCATCCAGCGGGCCTGTCGGCCCGCCATGCGTGCTACATGGTCTGCTCGATCCACCAGAAGACGATGCCTACGGTTCCGGTGCCGATGCCGTAGCAGGCACCCCGCAGCGCATGGGTTGCCATAGTGCGGCGGCGGCGCGCGATCCAGTTCCGCAGGCTGGAGGGAGGCAGGCAGGGGCCCGGATTTCGTGCCGCGGCGCGGCGGCGTCGTTTATGCTGCATGGCAGGTGCCCTTTCGTGTGAAGGATGCATCGTCATCAGGAGCCCGCTGTCGACCCGTTGGCCTAGGAACCGGTGGTTGCCAGTAGGGCTCCTTGGTGTTCTGAAGTTAGCGTCGGCCAGCGAGGTCGTGGAGCCGGTCGGTGAGTTGCTGGTTGGGGCGGCAGACGAGGCCGCCGGTGCCGTCGCTGTCCGCGAGGCGTTCGACCTCGGCCTCGATGCCGCCGGTGGGTACGGTGGCGTCCGAGCCGTGGCGGCCGATGTATCCGGCGAAGAGTTCCAGTCCCTTGATGAACGCGTCGGAGGGGCCGTCGTCGAGAACCCACTGGAGCTGATGAAGCCAGTGCGTGGCCTCGCGTGTCTCGCCGAGAGCCAGGTGGCGCAGGTAGAGGCAGTAGGCGGCGGCGCGGCTTCCGGCGCCTGCAGCCAGTTGCCACCAGAACTGGGCGCTCTCGGGGTGGCCGGCAAGGTGGAGCATGCAGGCGAAGACCTGCGCGCCTTCAATGTCGAGCTGTTTGAGGGGGGCGTGGTGTCCGTCCGTGCCGTCATCGCCGAGTTCTGCGGTGAGGCGTTCCATGTGGAAGGTGGCTCCGGGCTGGCTCAGCTGCCACCGGGAGATGACGGTAAGCCGGTGGCGTGCCTTGGAGGACAGCGGCATCTGCGTCGGCGGCAGGGTGTATCCGGCATCGCGGGCCAGGCGTCGCAGCGCGGTCGGTACGTCGAAGGGCCGGCGGGGTTCGTGCAGGGAGGCTCCGGCGTCGGCCAGGAGCTGTTCCAGGGCGGCGCTCACGGGTGCTGTCCTTTCGTTCGGGTCTTCGGCTCGCTGTACGGGCGGAAGATGTCGGCTCCGAGTCGTTCCTTCGCCTTGCGACAGTGGTAGTCGACGGTGCTGTCGGTGATGCCCATGTACCAGCTGATGCGGCGGGTGTCGCATTTCAGGACGTAGCGCATGACGACCGCGTCGAACTGGCGCGGAGTGAGTTTGATCAGTGCCGCGAACAGGCCGACGTGGCTGTCCATGCGGGCGATCCGCTTGCGGAAGCCGATGAGTGATTGCGATATGACGACGCGCCGGACGATCGCCCAGACCTGCTGCTGCAGGTTGCTCTCCTCCAGCAGGGCATCCCAGTGGAGGAGGATCTCCAGGAACGCACGGTGGATGGCTTCTTCGGCGGCTTCGTTGGTGCCCAGGTAGACCAGTGCGTAGTCGTGGAACGCCTCCTGGTGGGTGAGGTAGTGCGCCTGGAAGTCCAGCGGGATGGGGATCACGTCGGCGTCGGCGACCGGACTGCTTCCGTCCGTGCGAACGTCTTCGGTCATCGAAGAGTCCTCTTCGTTAAGGGCTTTGTGGATGAGCGCTTGGGGACTACTCAACCGGCCCAATGGCCCGAACACGCACACGCGAGCCAGCGATTATTACGCAGTGATCATTAACGCGTGCACGCTGTAACACCCCTGACCACTTGCCGCCATGCGTGACCTGCTGATTCACCACCGGCTACCGAGAGTTGCACGACACCCCACCAAACATATAGTGATGGACGTCACACCTCAGGCCGATGCATATCGGGCACCTGACTGACACGAACGGGTGAACTTCCTTTATTCCGAACCGATTTGCACGTAACCAGAACTCCTTGCCCGAACTCGGCTGATCGGACAGGCTCGGCCCTCCTCATGAAGCGCGGCACCCTGCACGCGCCCTCTCCCGGCGCGCGGGGCGGGCATCGCGATCAAGGGTGACCGAATTCTCCTTCCCAAGAGACAGCGACGTGCCGTGTCCCTCAGCCTGCCAGGCGGGAAGGGGGAGGAAGGAGAGAGGGTGGAGCAACACCGGTTCGGGACAGCGGGAGGAGGTCGGCGTCGACGTGAAGGCCGGCCGACGGCTGTACGTGCGCGATCACGACCGCTCGAGTTGTTCACGCCACCTTCGAATCCCGCTGCGAGGGCGGGCAGGCTCAGACCATCTCCACCGGCCGGTGTCCGGCCGATGATGCCGCCGCCGAGCACCGTCAGGACCAACCTGCTGCCGCAGGAATAGGTGTTCCTCTAACCGGCGCCACAGCTGCCCCGCATGGTGGCGTATGTGAGACCCTCCCGGCAGGCGTCGAGGAACGCGGCCTAGGTGTACTGACCCGCGTCAACAACCCCGCGGGTCAGTACACCTAG